>JAGWVG010000294.1 GCA_018970965.1 Alphaproteobacteria bacterium
GTTTTGACGGCGCGAGCAGATGTCTGGTTCCGCGTTTATGACCGGAACGACAAGGTCTTATTCGAAGGCATAAAAAAGGCGGGCGAAAGCTATGCCGTGCCGGCTGATGCCGATCAGCCAATGATCCGCTTGGGCGCGCCTGAAAATCTAGACGTCACTGTCGGTGGCACGGCTATTGCACCGCTTGGCCCGCCCGCGCGGACTGTGAAGGACGTGGTTTTGACGGCCGCTGCGCTCACCGCATCCAAATCAGAACAGGGTGCAACCGCATCCACCCCCAGTTCAAAGCCAACAACACCTGCACAGCCTTGATCAGCGGTTCGCTCTAGTCCACATAGCGCATACTCGCTTGTTAAAGGTTTATGTCGATGCGCCACGCCCTCATTTCGCTCGCCCTTTTATCGGCCGTTGCAGCGGCCCCGCTTGCCGCGCAAGAAAAGATGACCGTGGACGGACGCGTGACGAAGCTGGAAAAAGAAATGAAGGCCGTGCAACGCAAGGTCTTCCCCGGCGGTGCGCCCGTTGAGCCTGATATTGCGCCCACCGCCACGCCAGCAGCGGCATCAGGCGCACCGGCCTCGACACCTCTTGCAGATCTTACGACCCGAGTTGACGCGCTGGAAGGCCAGCTGCGCGCGCTGACGGGCCAAGTGGAATTGGATGGAAATCGCCTGCGCAAAATGGAAGATGCGCTAAAGGCAATGGATGCGCGGCTAAAAGCCGTTGAGCCGCAGCCCGTCGCAGCCCCAAGCACGGGCCTAGCCGAAGCTGCAGCCCCCACGGCAGTTGATGCCATTCCGCAAAATATTGCGTCGCCGCGCCCCTCAACAACCGAGGCAGCACCCGCGCCTGCACCCGCACCGCAAATGATGGCCCCGGCCCCGCGTCCAGCGCCCCCCATGGCCCCGACAATGGCTGCGCCAGCGCCCCGCCCCAGCGCCTCTCCAGCCGCCCTTGGGGATACGGCGAAGCGCAAAGCGATGATTGATGCCATTGAAGTGCCTGTGACAGGCGATGCAGTGGAAGACGCGTATAGCTATGCCTTCCGTTTGTGGCAGTCCGCCCTTTACCCTGAGGCGCAAGCCAAGCTGAAGGAATTCGTCGCCAAAAATCCACGCCACCGTCGCGCAAGCTATGCGCAAAATCTGCTGGGCCGCGCTTATTTGGATGAAGGCAAGCCTGCTTTGGCATCAGTTGCCTTTTATGAAAACTACACCAAGAACCCCAAAGGCGAGCGTGCTTCAGAAAGCCTCTATTATCTGGGGGTCGCGCTGACACGACTGAAAAAGCTGCCGGATGCCTGTAAGGTGTATGATGAGTTTAATGACGTTTATGGCAGTTCTGCATCTGCGGACTTGAAGACGCGTGTCGCCAAGGGCCGTGTTGATGCGCGCTGCAGCTAAACGCGCGGCACGCCCTGCGTGGTGCAGCTAGATCCGGCGCACATCGCCCGTTTTCGGGAAGATTTGGCGCAGTTGATGCCCGATGGCGGGCCTCTGGGCCTAGCCGTTTCGGGCGGGCCAGACAGCTTGGCGTTATTGCTTTTGGCGCACGCCGCCCAATTGCCCATTGCCGCTGCAACCGTCGATCATCAATTGCGGCCCGAGGCCCGCAACGAAGCCGATTTTGTTGCCCAACTCTGCGCAGAACGCGGCATTGCGCATGAGATTTTGACGCTTGATGCGTCCCCAAAGGGCAATATTTCTGCTTGGGCGCGAACCGCACGCTATGCAGCGCTTGCGGATTGGAAGGCCCGGCACGGTCTGAGCGCAATCGCAACGGCGCATCATGCCGATGATCAGCTAGAAACGGTGCTGATGCGCATGAACAGAGGCTCAGGCGTCAGTGGTTTGGCAGGCATTCGCGCGCGCCAAGGCTTCATTCTGCGCCCGCTTCTCAGCTGGCGTAAGGCTGATTTGGAAGCGCTGGTCGCCGCTGCGGGCATCACCGCTGTGACGGATCCAAGCAATTTCGACCCGCGCTTTGATCGCGCCCGATTACGCCAGGCGCTGCGCGAGGCGGATTGGCTTGACGCACAAGGTGCCGTGCGCTCTGCCCGGGCACTTCAAAGTGCGGACGATGCGTTGGATTGGGTGTGCACGACTGTATTGAACGCGCGGATCTCTGCCAGCAATAAGGGCGCTTTGACGCTGAATGCGGCTGACATCCCCTTTGAATTGCAGCGCCGCATGTTATGGCGCTGCCTTAAGGCTGTTCAGCCCGATGCAGCCCCGCGCGAAGATGAAGTTCTTCGCCTTATCCCGCGCTTATTGGCTGGCGAAACAGCGACTTTGGGCGGC
>JAGWVG010000295.1 GCA_018970965.1 Alphaproteobacteria bacterium
CGGCCTTGTTATCAGCTGATATTTTGACCGATGAGTTTGTCGACTGGGTGGAAAATTCCGCGCTTTTGAAGCGCGCCTTCCGCGAAGTTGCGGTCATTGGCGGCTTGGTGGAGCGACAAATCCCCGGCAAGCGCAAAACGGGCCGGCAAGTGACCTTTTCGACGGATTTGATTTACGATGTGTTGCGCCGTTATGAGCCTGATCATCTATTGATGCAGGCGGCCTGGGCGGATGCCCGCACACGCATGGCTGATGTTGGTCGATTGGGCGCCTTGCTGGATCGCGCGGCACAAACAATGGTGCATAAAAAGCTGGATCGTATCAGTCCGCTCGCTGTCCCCGTGATGGCCATTGTCGGGCGCGAAAGCGTGGCCCAAGGGGCGACCGAAGATCAGATTTTGGTCGAGGCAGAGGCCCTTGCAAAAACGGCGATGCAGGGGGCGATTTAGCTTTGGAGGCAGCCCAAGGCGGCGGCATCAATGGCGGTGGCCGCGCCTTTCAAGCGATAGCTATCGGCAAAGGGCTGGCCCGCTGCATCAACACTGGTGATGACCATGCTGCGCGCGGCGCGTATTTTGGCGATGATGAAACCATCATGCCGGGCCGTTGGCCCCCAAGCATCATAGGGCCCCGCCAGCAATCGCCAGCGGCGATCCCCCACGGTCAGCATTACATCGGCCCCGTCGCGCTTCTGGCGGCTCAGCCGGAAATGAATTTGCCCACGAATATTCTTGTCGGGCCAATGGCCAATGGCCGCAAAGCCGCGCCAACTGCGCGTTCTGGGCTCTACCGGCGTGGAAATCGCAAAGCAGCGCTTGGGCGTGTCGTCTCGAAAGGCGCCCCAATTGTCAAACATGCCCAAGGGGGTGCGTGCGGCGGCCGGGTGTGCGGCCATCAGCGCAAGGGCGATCGATACGCGCGCCAACTGAGACATTATCTTACGCCAAATGTCCGCCGCCACCTTGGCGCACAATTTGTTCCTGCCCATTTTCGACAACGACCATCGTGCCTTGCGGCAGGCTGGGCGCAATCGGCGCTTTCCAGGGCTCGGTGACAGGCAAGCCCAGCAACAAGCCGCGCAGCACGCGGCTGGACATCCCATGCATGATGACCAGTCGATCTTCGCTGATATGCGCCGTTTCTTCCAGCCAATCTGTCAGGCGTTGGGCAATGTCATCATACCACTCACCTTTGGGAGGGCGGATTGAAAACAGGCCGTGTGTCTCATCCATAATCGGGCCAAGATCATCCATAATCTCGGCATATGTCCGCCCGGCCCAATCGCCCACGTTAATTTCGTAAAGGCGCGGCTCATGCGTGGTTTGGTGCCAATCATGACCAATATGTTCAGCGATGACCGCCAAGGTTTGTAATGCGCGGCCAGAGGGAGAGCACCAAAGTTGCAGCGTCTCGCCCGGTTTCAGCCAGTCAGCAAGCGCCGCGCCCATAGCATCGGCCTGAGCGAATCCGGTGCGCGTGAGTGGCGTATCCAGCTTATCGCCCTGCATTCTTTTGGCGAAGTTGAAGACTGTCTCGCCATGGCGAGCGATGAAGATGCGGCCTTTGATGTTCATATCGTGCTTTTTCCCACAATTTATTGGGAGTGCAAGCGAAAGGCGGGGGTTGCCGTGCCCTTCATTCTTGTTCATGACCTAACAAGTTTTATAAGTCCGACTCCCATCGGGCGATGAAGATGATTTTTCGGGGGTTTTGAATGAAGGCGACGATCGAACGCGCAAATCTGCTGAGGAGCCTCGGCCACGTCCAATCGGTCGTGGAACGCCGCAACACAATCCCCATTTTGTCGAATGTGCTGATTGAAGCGACGGCAGATGGCACGATCCGCCTGATGGCAACCGACCTCGACTTGCAGATCAACGAGGCGTTGGAAGCTGTGAGTGTCGATGTGCCCGGGGCCACCACGGTTTCAGCGCACACGCTGTTTGATATTGTCCGCAAGCTGCCGGAAGGCACGCAAGTCTCGCTGACGGCTGCCGATGGCAAGATGCAGGTGGTCGCTGCCCGCTCGCGCTACAGCCTGAACACTTTGCCGCGCGATGATTTCCCGATGATTGCCGAGGGCGATCTGCCGACCCGCTTTGAGCTGCCGGCAACGGCGCTGCGCCAGATTATTGATAAGACGCGCTTTGCCATTTCGACCGAAGAAACGCGCTATTATCTCAACGGCATCTTCTTCCATGTGGCAGATGATGGCCAACCTGTGCTGAAGGCTGCGGCCACCGATGGCCACCGCCTCGCGCGTGTCACAGTGCCGCGCCCTGAAGG
>JAGWVG010000296.1 GCA_018970965.1 Alphaproteobacteria bacterium
TGGCTTATGCCGCCTCGAAGCATGCGGTGGCCGCCATTACCAAAAGCCTTGCCGTTGAATTTGCGAGCAAGGGCGTGCGCATCAATGCAATTTGCCCGGGCCATGTGAATACCCCAATGGGCAATGCCGCGCCGCCCCCGGGCGATGTGGATTGGGCCCTTGTTATGCGCAATGCGCCCAAGTTGGTTGATGGCAGTTGCGAGCCAGAAGATGTGGCAGAGATGTTTGCTTTCTTGGCCAGCGATCAGGCGCGCAAAGTGACCGGATCGCTTTTCACCATCGATGGCGGGCAATTGGCGGGCTAATCTAAACCCCGGCGAAGAGCGCGCGGGCCGCATCTTCGCCCTTTAGCTGGGCATTGTCGCGATGGGTGACGCGCCAGCCTTCGGGCAGGCGCTTGAGATGCCAACAATTGGCGGCCATGCGCGCAACTTCAAAGCTGCTGCCTGTCCAGCGGATCACCATGCTATGCCCGCGTGCGGTTGCGATATCGCCCTTCAGCTCAATCGCAACAGGCCCCATGATATGCCCGCAGCCATCGGCCATAAGTTGCTTGTGAGTTGCCCCCGTGATGAAGCTCGCAATTTCGGCGCGGCCCCGTGCCTCGCCAAAGCCGGCAATCGCGTAGCTGCCATCTTCACTCCAAAGTTGCGCCACGCCCTCGGCATCACCACGATCTGCCAAAGGGCCATAGCGCGCGATGAGCGTGCGGATGGCCTCCTTATCTTCCAGCGCTTGCAGGCGCGCTTCCAGCGGCTCCAATGGCGTCGTCATTGCGGGGAAAGCCCTTTCAGCAACGCCATGGCCCAAGAGGGATCTTGCCGATCTGCTGTGCCATTCTGCGCATCAGCCCCCAGCTGTGCCAGCCCTTCGGCATCCACCGGCTGGATTGTGCCATGGTCAAAGACAAGCTGGCGCTTGAGGAACTTCCATTCGCCTGCCCGGCGCTCATAGTGGTCGAGATAGCGGCCCCAGATAATTAATTCACGCGCATCGGGGGCGGGGGAGCGGTGAAACGCCATTGCGTAATGCTCACCTTCAGCGCGGTCGCCATCAATGGCAAATAGGCTGTTGCTGATGCTGTGGATCGTCATGTCCCAATGGGCCATGACGCTGGGCAGCCAGGCAACAAAATCGTCCGCGCTGCCGCAGAACATATGCCCATGATCGTCAATCGCGTCGTCATGGTAGAGCGAGCGGACGAGAGCATAATCACGCCGATCAATCCCACGGCAATAGCGCATTACAAGGTCCGTCAGCGCGATCCGGTCAAGGAGCGCGCGATCCTTCATCCTTGTGCCGCCGTGCGGCCGGCCTGCCGTCCAAAGAAAGTGCAATCGGCAAGGCTCATGCCCGAGCTATAGCCATGGCCCCAGGCGGGCAGACCCGAGGTGCAGCGTCCAGCGGCGAAAAGGCCAGGGATTGGCGCACCTGTGCGGTCCAGCACTTCGGCATTGGGCGAGGTTTTGAGGCCGCCCAAGGTGAAGAAGCTGAAATAGCTTGTTTCAAAATTCAGCTCGAGCGCAACAAACGGGCCTTGATCGAGCGGAGTCAAAATCGGTGGTTGTTTGTCAAACAACGGATCACGGCCTTCGCGGGCATGGCGATTGTAAAAGTCCATAGTGCGCGAAAGCGTGCCTTCGGCCATCTCCAGCTCACGCTCGACTTCTTCCCAATCATTGCCGGTGCCAGCAATTGTCATGCGGCCAAATTCAGGCGGTTGCTCAAAATGTGCGCTATCGAGAAGAAGATAAACGCGGTTGCCCGGTTGATCGACAGCAGTGCGCGACACGCGGCCATGATAGCAATCTTCATTAATAAAGCGCTGGCCCTGGATGTTTACAAACACCCCTTTGGCGTGGCTTTCTGGGATGGTCCAAGGGCAAGTGGTAAAGAACTGATCCATATGGATCGCCTCCCCGCCCGCGCCGACACCCATATTAATGCCTGAGCCATCATCCTTATCGCCAATTGGGTCCTGAATTTTGAAGGTTTGCGGGCAATATTTGCGGCGCATCTCTTCATTCATCACAAAGCCACCCGTGGCGAGGACAACGCCCTTTTTGGCGCGGACAAAGACTGGCGCGTTATCAATTCGGAAAATTGCGCCAACAATTCGTTCGCCATCTTGCACCAGCGCCAGCGCCCGCGCATCGATATGCACCTCAGTGCCCAAAGCACGGGCGCGAGCTTCCAGAATGTCCACCAGCGGACGACCGCCGCCCCAGCCCATATGTTGGATCACATGGCCGCGGGGGGCAGGCTTGGCGTGCTTGTAAAAGG
>JAGWVG010000297.1 GCA_018970965.1 Alphaproteobacteria bacterium
AGACGCACGCAAAGCTGCCAAGCGTCATCAGCACATAGATGACCATATAGGTCAACGTGGCCGAAACCCCTGCCTCAGTGCCAGCCGCCAAACCGACCAGCACGAAGCCAACATTGTTGATCGACGAATAGGCAAGCAGTCGCTTGATATTGCTTTGTCCTATCGCGCCTACGGCACCGAGAATGATCGAGGCCAGCGAGGTGAAGATCAAAATCTGCTGCCAGCTGGTCACGGCGCTGCCCATGGCCTCAATTGTCACGCGAACCAGAAGCGCGACAGCGGCAACCTTGGGCGCGCTGCCGAAATAGGTTGTGACCGGCGTCGGCGCGCCTTCGTAAACGTCAGGCGTCCACATGTGGAACGGCACTGCGGCAATTTTGAACGACAGGCCAGCCAGCACAAAGACAATGCCGAACAATTCGCCCGCATTCACGCCATCCGCCAATGCGCGGGCGACGCCATGATAATCCGTCGTGCCCGAAAAGCCGTAGAGCAGCGAAATGCCATAAAGCAAAATGCCCGAAGCAAGCGCGCCCAGCACGAAATATTTCAGGCCCGCCTCAGCTGAGCGCGTGTCCTTGCGCATAAAGCTTGCCAGCACATAGGCCGCCAAGCTCTGCATTTCGAGGCCCACATAAAGCGTCAGCAAATTGGTGGCCGACACCATCATGCCCATACCCACTGTCGCCAGCAGGATGAGCACTGGATATTCCGCGCGAAGGCGGTCTTCAGCCGCAAAGAAACGCGTTGAGAGCAACAGCGACACAGCCGCCGCCAAATAAATCAGCGGCTTGGCAAAATCCGAAAAGGCATCAGCACTGTAGAGACCGTCAAAGGCAACACCGCGTCCGCCGAGGGCTACGCCCGCACCAATCAGCGCGAGGATCGCCGCCGCGTTCACAAGGCGCGTGGCTTTATCGCCGGAAAAAGCTGCAACAAGCATCAAGACAATCGCCGAAACTGAAAGGATCAGCTCGGGCAAGGTCAGCATGAGAGAGTCGACAAAGGTCATCAGTGCGCCTCCCCGTGCGCGGCTTCATGAGTTTCAGCGGACGCTTTGGCAGCACCCAGCTTCACTTGGGCGTCGCCCTTGGGCGCTGTATGTTCAATCCGGGCCAGCAGTGCGGTCACATCATTGCGCATCGGCGCCATGAAGCTTTCCGGATAGACGCCCATCCAAATGGTGGCCGCCGCAATCGGGGCCAAGGTCAGCCATTCGCGCGCATTCATATCGCGCATGCTGGCCGTATCTTCGCCAGCGGCTGTACCAAAGGCAACGCGGCGATAGAGGTAGAGCATATAAGCAGCCCCCAGAATGACGCCTGTCGTTGCGACAGCAGCAACCCAGCTATTGGCGTGATAAGCACCGACCAAAGCCAAGAATTCGCCCACAAAGTTCGCCAGACCCGGCAAGCCAATGCTCGCCATGGTGAAGAACAGGAAGAACAGCGCATAATAAGGCATGTTGTTCGCCAAGCCACCGTAGCGCGCAATCTCGCGTGTATGCAGGCGATCATAAATCACGCCCACGCACAGGAAGAGTGCGCCCGAGACAAGGCCGTGCGCCAGCATAACGATCAGCGCGCCTTCAATCCCCTGACGGTTAAACGCGAATAGGCCGATGGTTACGAAAGCCATGTGCGCGACGGAGGAATAAGCGATCAGCTTCTTCATATCCTGCTGCACCAGCGCGACGAGCGAAGTGTACACCACCGCGACCATCGACATGCCAAAGACAACCCACACCAATTGTGCAGAGGCTTCGGGGAACATCGGCAGAGAGAAGCGGATAAAGCCATAGCCACCCATCTTCAGCAGCACACCCGCCAGAATGACGGACCCTGCGGTCGGCGCCTGCACGTGCGCATCGGGCAACCATGTATGCACCGGCCACATCGGCATCTTCACCGCGAACGAAGCAAAGAAAGCCAAAAACAGCCAAGTCTGCGCTTCCACGGGGAAGTTATATTGCATCAGCGACGGAATGTCGGTGGTGCCCGCTTCACGCGACATCCACAACATCGCCACCAGCATCAGCAGCGAGCCGAGCAGCGTGTAGAGGAAGAACTTATAGCTCGCCTTGATCCGGTCTGCCCCGCCCCAGATGCCGATGATGAGATACATCGGGATGAGGCCAGCTTCGAAGAAGATGTAGAACAGGAACATATCCTGTGCCGCAAAGACGCCGATCATCAGCGCCTCCATCAGGAGGAAGGCGGCCATATATTCCGGCACGCGCTTTTCAATCGAGTCCCAGCTGGCGAGAATGCAGATCGGCAT
>JAGWVG010000298.1 GCA_018970965.1 Alphaproteobacteria bacterium
TCACCAACCCGCCGATCGACCCGATCCGTGAAGAATTGGTGATGAGCCTTGTGTCGATGATTGGCCCGCGCCCCAATTTGCTGGGCCGCGTTGCGGGCACGCACAAGCGCCTGGAAGTTGATCAGCCGGTGCTGACCAATGCGGACTTGGCCAAGATCCGCTCGGTCGAAGAGGCACTGGATGGCGCGTTCCGCACTGAAACCATTGATATGACTTGGGATGCCAAGTCGGGCGCGGCGGGCCTTGAACAGGCGTTGAAGGAAATGTGCTGGGCCGCGACGGAAGCGGTGCTGGCCGATAAGAACATCCTTATCCTGTCAGACCGGGCCCAAGGGCCAGACCGCATTGCCATGCCCTCGCTGCTGGCAACGGCTGCCGTGCATCATCACTTGGTTCGCCAGGGCCTGCGCATGCAAACGGGCCTTGTGGTGGAAACAGGTGAAGCGCGCGAAGTGCATCATTTCTGCGTGCTCGCAGGCTATGGCGCCGAGGCTGTGAACCCCTATCTCGCCTTTGAAACGCTGGAGGAAATCCGCGTGCGTCAGGGCCTTGATCTGACCACCGAGCAAGTCCAGAAAAATTACATCAAAGCCGTCGGCAAAGGCATTTTGAAGGTGATGTCCAAAATGGGCATCTCGACCTATCAATCCTATTGCGGGGCGCAGATTTTTGATGCGGTTGGCCTGTCTTCGGCCTTCATCAACACCTATTTCACAGGCACGGCGACCACGATTGAAGGCGTGGGCCTGACGGAAATTGCGGAAGAAACCGTCCGCCGTCACGCCGCTGCCTATTCGGACAATCCCATTTATCGCAACATGCTCGATGTTGGCGGCATTTATGGCTATCGCGTCCGCGGCGAAGACCATGCATGGACACCCACCAATGTTGCCAATTTGCAGCACGCTGTGCGCGGCAACAGCAAAGATCGCTACGAAGAATTTGCAAAGTCCATCAACGAACAAAGCGAACGTCTGTTGACGATCCGTGGCTTGATGGAGCTGAAAAAGGCCGACAAGCCGCTCGACATTAGCGAAGTGGAACCCGCGAGCGAAATCGTGAAGCGCTTTGCAACGGGCGCGATGAGCTTTGGCTCAATCAGCCGCGAAGCGCATACCACGCTGGCAGTCGCGATGAACCGGATTGGCGGCAAGTCCAACACGGGCGAAGGCGGCGAAGAGGCAGATCGCTTTACGCCGCTGGCCAATGGCGATTCGATGCGCTCGGCAATTAAGCAGGTCGCCTCGGGCCGCTTTGGCGTGACGGCCGAATATCTGGTCAATGCTGACGATATTCAAATCAAGATGGCGCAGGGCGCAAAGCCCGGTGAAGGCGGTCAGCTGCCGGGTGACAAGGTCGATAAGAACATCGCCCGCGTCCGCCACTCGACCCCCGGCGTGGGCCTCATTTCACCGCCGCCGCACCACGACATTTATTCAATTGAGGATCTGGCGCAGCTGATCCACGATTTGAAGAATGTGAACACGGGTGCGCGTATCTCGGTCAAGCTCGTCTCTGAAGTGGGCGTGGGCACAGTGGCCGCCGGTGTTGCGAAGGCACGTGCCGACCATGTCACCATTGCTGGCTATGAGGGTGGCACAGGCGCCTCGCCGCTCACCTCGCTCACGCACGCGGGCAGCCCGTGGGAAATTGGGTTGGCCGAAACGCAGCAGACCTTGCTGCTCAACGGCTTGCGCTCGCGCATTGCGGTGCAGGTCGATGGTGGCCTTCGCACCGGTCGTGACGTTGCCATTGGCGCACTTTTGGGCGCGGATGAATTTGGCTTTGCCACCGCCCCGCTGATTGCAGCGGGTTGCATCATGATGCGCAAATGCCATCTGAACACCTGCCCGGTCGGTGTGGCGACGCAAGACCCCGTGCTGCGCGCGCGCTTCACGGGCCAGCCCGAACATGTCATCAACTATTTCTTCTTCGTAGCGGAAGAACTGCGCCAGATTATGGCAGAGATGGGCTTCCGCACAGTTGAAGAAATGGTCGGCCGTGTTGATCGTCTTGATATGAACAAGGCACTCCATCACTGGAAGGCCCATGGCGTTGACCTGAGCCGCCTGCTCCACAAGGTCGATCTGCCCGAAGGCGCGCCGCTGCGCTGGGTGGAAACGCAGAACCACGGGCTTGAAAAGGCGCTGGACCGCGACTTGATCGCTGCGGCCGCCCCTGCCTTGGAAAAGGGTGAGGCCGTGCGCATTGAGCGCGAGATCAAGAACGTCAACCGCACGGCGGGCGCGATGCTCTCGGGAGAAGTGGCGCGCCG
>JAGWVG010000299.1 GCA_018970965.1 Alphaproteobacteria bacterium
ACCGCGCACACCCTGCACCACAGCCTGCATGACCGACAGGATCAAATTGGAGCCCAGCTGGAAGGCCGCGCTTGCAGCAGAATTTGAAACCGAGCGCATGGCGGCATTGCGCGCCTTTTTGCTGGCCGAAAAGGCGGCAGGCAAACGCATCTTCCCGCCCGCCGGCCTTTGGTTCCACGCCCTTGATGCAACGCCTTTGCCCAAGGTTCGTGTCGTCATTTTGGGGCAAGACCCCTATCATGGCGAAGGTCAAGCGCATGGCCTGAGCTTTAGCGTGCCGCCGGGTGTGCGCCCGCCGCCCTCTTTGGGGAACATCTATAAGGAATTAGAGGCTGATCTGGGCATAAAGCGCCCGAACCACGGCTGTCTGGAACATTGGGCCCAGCAAGGCGTGCTGCTGCTTAACAGCGTGCTGACTGTCGAAATGGCAAGCCCTGCAAGCCACCAAGGCAAAGGCTGGGAACAATTTACCGATGCTGTGGTGCGTGCGGTTGATGCGCGGTCGGAACCGGCTGTTTTCTTGCTCTGGGGGGCCTATGCGCAGAAAAAGGCCGCGTTTGTCGACCAAAGCCGCCATTTGGTGCTGAAAGCGGCGCACCCTTCCCCCTTATCGGCGCATAATGGCTTTTTAGGCTGTCGACATTTTTCGCAAGCCAATGCCTTTTTGGAAAGCCAAGGCCAGCTGCCGATCGACTGGTCACTGCCGCCAATCAGCAGTGGGGCGTTGATTTAACTCGTCTTATTTGCGGACGAGTGTGCCTGCCCCGCCGCGGGTGAAAATTTCCAACAAAGTGACATGCGGCACACGGCCATCAAGAATAACGGCGGCATCCACGCCACCTTCGACGGCTGTAATGCAGGTTTCCAACTTCGGGATCATGCCGCCGGATACAGTGCCATCGGCTTGAAGCTCGGCAATACTGGCGGGATCAAGATCCGTCAGCAAATTGCCTTGCTTATCCAGAACGCCAGCAACGTCAGTCAGCAAAAAGAGCCGCGCCGCACCCAGATGCGCCGCAATAGCCCCTGCCATTGTATCAGCATTGATGTTGAACGTTTCCCCCGCTTCATCCGGCGCAATAGGCGCAACAACGGGGATAACGCCATTTTGCGTCAATGTTTCGAGAATAGCCGGGTTCACAGCCACAGGTTCGCCGACAAATCCAATATCGACATTGCGCTCAATGCCGCGATTGGGATCAGCCTCGCGGCCTTCAATCTTCCTTGCGGTGACAAGGCCTGCATCTTTGCCCGAAAGCCCAACCGCTTGGCCACCGGCTTGCATAATCCAGCCAACAAGCTCTTTGTTGATCGCGCCTGACAGAACCATTTCCGCCACATAAGCGGTTTCTTTATCGGTCACGCGCAGACCGCCGACAAACTTAGATTCAATGCCCAATTGCTTGAGCATGCGGCCAATTTGCGGCCCACCGCCATGCACAACAATTGGATTGATGCCAACGGCCTTGAGCAACACGATATCTTCCGCAAAATTGCGCGCGGCTTCAGGATCGCCCATCGCATGGCCGCCATATTTGACGACAAAAGTCTGCCCAGCATAACGCTGGATATAGGGCAGCGCTTCGGTAAGGATTTCCGCCTTGGCGAGCGCAGTCTGATCGGGTGCGTGATTGCTCATAGTTCGGGGCCGCTATGCGCTCTGGCCCGCGCGGTCAAGATTCCGGCCAAATTTCACCAGCAGCGTAACAAGCAGCGGCACCAGCACCATCGACAATACGACCTTAGCGGTCATCTGGCCGACCATCAGCCCTGCAATCTCACGTTCGCCATAAAATGATATGGTGATGAACAGCACAGTATCGAGAATTTGCGACAATACGCTGGCAATACCTGCACGCAGCCACAGCAACCCGCCATCAGGCCGCGCCAGGCGCGAAAAGACATAGACGTTCAGCGTCTGCGACAGGCCGTATGAAATCAGACCCGCAAACATCATCCGGCCGCTTTGCCCTAAAATGATGGGGAAAGCCTCAATCGCCGGCGGATACATGCCCGCATCCACGGGCAGCGCCAGCACAAAGCGGATCAGCAAGATGGAAATAACCAGCGGAATAAAGCCATAACGCACCAGCTGATCGGCGCGATGCTTACCATGCAGCTCCGCAATCGCGCTGGAGGTGATCACAAGCAACAGAAAGGGGAAAATCCCGGCTTCAACCGCCAATGGCCCCAACGCCACCTGCTTTGCGCCCAGCACGCCCCCAATGCAGACCATGCCGCCATAAAAGATCGAAAAAATAAACAGTGACA
>JAGWVG010000025.1 GCA_018970965.1 Alphaproteobacteria bacterium
ATTGTCCGCCACAAAGCGATCGAGCAGACGAACGCCAAAGCCCGTTGCGCCCTTATCCCACATTGTCCCTGGCTTCGCTGCCCAAACCATGCCGGCAATGTCGAGATGCGCCCATTTCACGCCCTCATCGACAAATCGTTGCAAAAATTGCGCCGCCGTGATTGAGCCGCCTTCGCGCGGGCCGACATTCTTCATATCGGCAATTGGGCTATCAATCAGCTTGTCATAGGCCGCACCAATGGGGAAGCGCCATAGCGGATCGCCAACGGCTTTGCCGGCCGCCGTCAATTTTTCAGCCAAGCCATCATCGTTTGAGAACAGCCCGCCATATTCATGACCCAGTGAAATGATCATTGCGCCCGTCAGCGTCGCAAGATCCACCATATATTCGGGCTCGAAGCGCTTTTGCACCCATGTCATCGCATCGCACAGGACAAGCCGGCCTTCGGCATCAGTATTGATGACTTCGATTGTCTGGCCCGACATCGAGGTAACAACATCGCCCGGACGCTGGGCATTGCCATCGGGCATATTTTCAACCAGCCCACACACGCCCACAACATGCGCCTTGGCTTTGCGGCCAGCAAGCGCCAGCATTGCGCCCGCAACAGCGCCAGCACCGCCCATATCCCATTTCATATCTTCCATGCCGGCGGCAGGCTTCAGCGATATACCCCCGGTATCAAAGGTCACGCCTTTGCCAACAAACACCACGGGCTTTTTCTGCGCGCCATTGGTGCCATCCCAGCGCATCACCAGCAGCTTGGGCTCGCGGATCGAGCCTTGCGCCACACCCAGCAATGCCCCCATGCCCGCGGCGCGCATTTCTGCCTCGCCCAACACCTCAATCTCAACGCCCGCATCCTTAAGACGCTGGCAGCGCGCCACAAAACTCTCTGGGTAAATGATGTTGGCAGGCTCTGTTACCAATTCGCGCGTCAGGGACACGCCCTCAACCAGTGCGGATTGGCGCGCCCAAGCTGCCTCGCTTCCCTCTGGCGCGCCAACAAGTGTCAGCGCCTGCAATGTTGGCTTTTGCTTTTCAGGCAGTTTTGTCCGGTAACTGTCATAGCGCCAGCTGCGCAGTGCTGCGGCGGCAGCCATACGCGCGACTGCATCTGCTGAAACCGAAAGGGGCGCCAGATCCAAAGTTGCGTCGCTTTCGCCTGATGTCAGCAACTTGGCAGTGATGGCACTGCCCGCTTTTTCCAAATCTTCGGCACTGGCCGCACCAACGCCAAGCAGCAGCAATCGCTGTGCGCCAGATTCATGCGCAATATGTTGTTCAAAGACGCTCCCCGCCTCCCCATCAAACCGCGCAGCTTGGGCTGCGGCGCGGACCAATGTTGCATCGCCAGCCAAGGGTGCAGTTTCCAGGCCAGATTTGGCAATCGGCAAGATCAGGCAATGAGCGCCAGCGGCATGCGATGCGGAAAAGCGAATCTTGATCATATTCAGTCCTAAGTCCGAAAGATTATGGGAGGAACCGACTCGGTTTCCGCCCTGTTAGCGCCGTTCTGCCGCACATCATAGCATCGCACCGGGCGAGTGATTGCAGGACGGCTGCGACAATGCGATAGGCGCGATTGGAATCGAAAGAGACGTTGGTGACTTTACGCGCTGCCCTGCTGGTATCTGCCGTTTTGACGGGCATGGGCCTTGCTGTGCCTGCTGTCGCGCAAGAGGTGGCACTACCTGCGCCTGCAGCAACAAAAGAAGATCCCTCAGTCGATTTTGCGGCCGATAGCCTCGAATATGATGACAATTTGGATATCGTGACCGCCAGCGGCGAAGTCCGGATGGTCCGCGATGGCAACCGCGTTCGGGCAGACCGCATCATTTGGGATCGCAAATCGGGTCAGGTCCGCGCCGAAGGCAGTGTCATTATTGAAGGCGCAGAAGGTGATCGCGCTTATGGCGATAATGTTGAACTCACGGACACGCTGCGTGATGGCGCGGTAACCAATTTGCTAATCGTCTTAAATGACGGCGGGCGACTGGCAGCGGATAAGGGCAAGCGCACCAATGGTGTGTCTACGCTGGATCGTGCGGTATATTCCCCCTGCCGGGTCATTGACCATAATGGCTGCCCCAAAAATCCGCTTTGGAAAATTTCTGCAGTCCGCGTGACGCATAATCCGGTCAAAAACCGGATCAGTTATAAGGACGCACGGCTGGAACTGCTGGGGTTACCCGTTCTTGCGCTGCCCGGCCTCTCGCATCCGGCGGATGACCGGGGGGGCACCGGGTTTTTAATCCCCAACATCCAATATATGAAGAATACAGGGCTAGAGCTGGCGACGCCCTTTTACATGGTGCTCGGCCCCAATCGGGATTTGACGCTCACACCCCATGTCTACTCTCTCGTCGCGCCCATGGCCGAAGCGACTTACCGCCATTTGACGGATTTTGGCGCTTATCAGGTCACAGGCTACGCTACGGGGGGCAACCGAATTTCAGCCATTGATCCCAACCAGTCGGCTGTCACCTCCTTCCGTGGGTATTTGGAAGCAAATGGCCGTTTCCAATTTGACCGGCGTTGGAGCCTATCGCCTTCTATTCGCATCGCATCTGACCGCACCTTCTTGCGGCGCTATGACATTTCGCGGGATGATCGGCTTCGCTCTGTCATCGATTTAGAACGTGTCTCACAATCAAGTTATTTGTCGATTGCTAGCTGGGCCTTCCAGACATTGCGGGCCAGCGACATACAGGGTCAAATCCCCTTTGCGGTGCCGGCTATTGATTGGCGCAAACGCCTTACAGACCCGCTGACAGGCGGCCAATTCATGGTGCAATTAAACAGCCTCGCGCTGATCCGAACGGCAGGACAAGACACACAGCGCGCCTTTTTGGGACTGCGCTGGGATAAAAATTACCTCACGGGCCTGGGGCAAGAGGTGAAGCTGACAGCCTATGGCCGTGCAGATGTCTATCACAGTGACAATGGCGCGGCGACGCCAACACTTGCCTATCGCGGCGAAGATGGCTGGAACAACCGCTGGATTGGCGCCGTCGCGGCAGAAATACGCTGGCCTTTTGTTGGTGACATCATGGGCGGGCAACAACAATTGACACCACGCGTGCAAGTCGTTGGCTCTCCAGCGACCAAAAACATGGCGATCCCCAATGAAGATGCCCGCGCTGTAGATTTGGAGGATAGCAATCTCTTCGCGCTCAACCGCTTTGCGGGTTATGATCGCTGGGAAGATAGCTCGCGTGTGACATATGGTGCGGATTGGGCGTGGACTGGGCCGGGCCTGCGGATCAACGCGACCATCGGCCAAAGCTTTCGCTTTGCCTCTGCACGGACCATTTTTCCGGATGGAACGGGCCTTTATGGCCGCATTTCTGACATTGTTGGCCGCACCGAAATTCGCTTCCGCGATTTCGTGTCCTTTACCCACCGCTATCGGCTCGACAAAGATAGTTTGGCCGTGCGCCGCAATGAAATCGATGCAACCATTGGGTCAGCCAAGACATATGCAACCATCGGATATCTGCGCCTAAACCGGAATATTGGCCCAGAACTTGAAGATCTGCGCGATCGTGAAGAAGTGCGCCTTGGAGGGCGGGTTCAATTTGCGCGCTATTGGTCCATCTTTGGATCAACCACGATTGATATGACGGATAAAAATGAAGATCCGACCTCGCTTGCCAATGGCTATGAGCCTGTGCGCCACCGGCTTGGGCTTCAATATGAAGATGATTGCTTTGTGTTCGGGTTAAGCTGGCGGCGCGATTATGCGACGCAGGGGGATGCCCGGCGCGGCAACACCTTCCAATTGCGGCTATCCTTCCGCAATTTGGGCCGCTAGAGAAATGCTTCGCTCAGGCTTTATTCAGCCGGGCACTGGCAGAGGAGCCGCGCCACATTTGGCGTGAGAGGGATAAGATTGGGAATGACTTTGAGGGTACGTAACTTCTGGATGACTTGTGCCGCACTGGCGGGCGTCTCCTCAGCAGTGCTGGCGCAGAATGCGACCAGCCCAAATGCCGCCCCTGCTGCCGCCCTCAATTTACCCAAGACGATTACCACAATCGGCAAGGTGGAACCTCAGGTTCGCAAGGCCACTGCCATCGTCAATGGCGATGTGATTACGGGCACGGATGTTGATCATCGCCTTGCCTTGGTCGTTCTGGCCAATGGCGGCCGCGTCCCGGCTGAAGAGCGCGAACGTCTGCGCGTGCAAGTGCTTCGCAATCTGATTGATGAAAGCCTGCAAATCCAAGAAGCCAAAACCAACGACATCAAGATTGCAAAGGCTGAAATTGACCAAAGCTTTAATCGCGTAGCCACCAATTTCCGCCAAACGCCCGAGGGATTTGCCAAATTTTTGCGCGACAATGGTACGTCTGAACGCACAATGCGGCGTCAGATTGAAGGCGAATTGGCTTGGAGCCGCCTGCTCCGCCGGCGCGTAGAGCCCTTTGTCAATGTCAGCGATGAAGAAGTGAAGCAAATTGCGGATCGTTTGACAGCGTCTAAGGGCACCACCGAATATCGCGTGGGCGAGATCTATCTGTCGGCGACGCCTGAAAATTCCCAAGATATTTACAACAATGCGCGCCGCATTATCGAGCAAATCCGCCAAGGCGGATCGTTCACGGCTTATGCACGGCAATTTTCCGAGGCCTCCACAGCAGCAGTCGGTGGCGATTTGGGCTGGGTACGCCCCGCGCAATTGCCCGACGCGCTGGCCGAATCAGTCCAGCAAATCAATGTCGGCCAAATTGCAGGGCCGATCCCCATTCCCGGCGGTTTTTCAATTTTGTCGCTGATTGATAAGCGGCAAATTCTGGTCGCCAATCCGCGCGATGCCGTTCTCAGCCTGCGACAAATGACAATCAATTTTGACGCGAAGGACAATGATGCGATCGTCAAATCACGCGCCGAAGCCTTTGGCAAAGCAGCGCGCGAGATGCAGGGCTGTGGTGGTGCAGAAGCCGTAGCCAAACAATTCGGCGCAGAAATTGTCGATAATGATCAAATCCGCGTGCGTGATTTGCCGCCCGGCCTGCAGGATATCTTGATCAATCTTCAGGTTGGCCAAGTCACCCCGCCTTTTGGCTCTCGCGCTGATGGTGTGCGTGTCCTGGCATTGTGCGGCCGCGATGATCCGCGCGTGGCTGATGGCCCCTCGACTGATGCCATTGAAAACCAGCTGCGCGATGAGCGCGTGAATCGCCGCGCACAAATTTATCTGCGCGATCTGCGTCGTGACGCGATCATCGATTATCGCTGATTGATCGTGCCATGATGCCCCCCCTCGCCGTCACATTGGGCGATCCTGCGGGCATTGGCCCCGAAATTACGGGCAAGGCGTGGGCCGCGCGGCATGATCAAGCACTGCCCTGCTTTTTCGCGGTGGGCAATGAAGAGGCAATTCGCCGTGTTTGGGCGGGCCCAATCGCAGTCATCAGCACACCCGAAGATGCACATGGCGTCTTTGGGAAGGCCCTGCCCCTTCTGCCGGTTGCCGATTGTGGAGATGCCATTCCAGGGGCGCCTGATTTGGAAACGGCGCGCTGCGCCTTGGATACGCTGGGGCTGGCGGTGGGTCTTGCGCAATCCGGCACCGCAAGCGGGCTTGTCACGGGCCCGGTTTCCAAATCGCAATTACAGGCGATTGGCTTTACACACCCCGGCCAAACCGAATTTGTGGCAGAACGCTGTGGCGTTGCGCCCGGCAATGTCGCGATGATGCTGGCCGGGCCAGATTTGCGGGTTATTCCCATCACCATCCATATTCCGCTTGCCGATGTCCCCAATGTGTTGACCAGCGAGTTGATTATCAGCCGCGGCCGTACTGCGGCGATTGGCCTCCAACGCAATTTTGGCATTCAAAATCCGCGCATTGCCGTGGCTGGCCTAAACCCGCATGCCGGAGAACAAGGCATGATGGGTGATGAAGAAACGCGCATCATTGCGCCAGCCATTGCCGCGTTGGCTGCAGAAGGCTTTGATGTGTTTGGGCCCGTATCTCCTGATGCGCTGTTCACCCCGCGCGCGCGGCAAGGCTATGATCTCGCTTTATGCATGTATCATGATCAGGGCCTTATCCCCCTCAAGGCGCTCTGCGTGGATGAAGGCGTGAATATGAGCCTCGGCCTCCCCATCATCCGCACCTCGCCCGATCATGGCACGGCATTCGATATTGCCGGCAAGAATCTGGCAGATCCCGGAGCAATGATCGCGGCCATCCGCATGGCGGGAGAAGCCGCGGCCTATCGTGCCAGCGAGGCGGCGTGACCCCTGACCTTCCACCTTTACGCGATGTGATTGCCCGGCATGGCTTAGCGGCCAGCAAAGCGTTGGGGCAAAATTTCCTTCTCGATGGGCAATTGCTGGATCGTATTGCCGCCATTCCAGGCGATTTGAATGGTGCCTCGGTTTATGAAGTTGGGCCCGGCCCTGGTGGACTGACACGCGCGCTGCTGCGTGCTGGGGCCTTGGTAACTGCGGTAGAGCGCGATGCACGATGCCTGCCCGCCTTGGCTGAACTCGGCGCTGCATTTCCCGGAAAATTGAGGGTCATTGAAGACGATGCCCTCACAATTGCGCTGCCAAATGTCCTGCCAGAAGGCGGGCATATCGCGTCTAACCTGCCCTATAATGTTGGCACTGCGCTGCTCATCCAATGGCTCTCGGGCGAAACTTGGCCGCCGCGCTGGCAAAGCCTAACACTGATGTTCCAACGCGAAGTGGCAGACCGGATTGTCGCCCAACCGGGGAGCAGCGCTTATGGCCGCCTCTCGATCCTCGGCCAATGGCGCTCCGATGCGCGGCTGGCGATGCCCGTCCACCGCTCTGCCTTTACGCCGCCCCCCAAAGTCATGTCGGCCGTTGTGCATCTGACGCCCAAAGCTGCGCCAGAAGGCGTGTCTGCCAAAGTGATGGAGCAAATTACAGCGTCTGCCTTTGGCCAAAGGCGCAAAATGCTGCGGCAAAGCCTTAAATCGCTGCCCGGCGCGCTCGACGCGCTAGAGGCCTGTGGCATTAATGGTGAACGCCGTGCTGAGACGCTATCCGTTGATGAATTTGTGGCGCTCGGCCGTGTGCTTAGTTTGGCTTCGACGCATCCGACTGGGACGTAACGGGCGCTGGCAGCTTGGTATCTGCCGCGGCAACAGGCTGTTCGGGCGCAGGGCCTTTGGCGATGGCGGAGGCCAAACGAGTTTGTTCCGGACAGGCGGTCACGCAGAGCTTTTCAATCCGCGCCAGATTTTCCTTCGCTTTGGTAACAGCACCGCGCATCACCAGCGCCTCTCCCTGGCCCGAAAGCGCAATCACGTCATTGGGTTCAATGGCCAGCGCCTCGCGATACATGCGGATCGCTTTCCCGGGCAGCCCCTGCTTCTTGGCGACTGAGGCCAATTCAACATAAGCCGCACGATTGCGCGGATCGACTGCCAACGCGGATTCAAAGGCATCTGTTGCGGGTTCCAAACGCCCAGCCGCCGCTTCTTCAATGCCAATCTTGGTCAGCGCCATTGAATAGGGGTTGATCTGATCATCTGCAACGCGCTTGCCATAGCCCACGCTAGAGACTGTTGCGAACGCAAGCGAAAGGGCGAATGCCGGGGCTGCAAAGCGCATAATAGTCTCCAGAGCGTTGGTGTGTGGCATAATTAGCCGCTTCTTGTCAGACGCGCGACGAAAAATCCATCCGTCGCATCATGCGCCGGGGTTAAGACATTGCCATGGCCCGTTGACCGCCCCAGCGGTTGCGGCACAGGCGCCACTGTCCAACCTGAATGGCGCGCAAGAAAGGCGGCCACTTGTCCTTCCCCCTCTGCGGCAAAAAGCGAGCAGACCGCGTAGACTAAGGCCCCACCGGGCTTGACCAAGGGCGCAGCGACATCGAGCACATGGGCTTGAAGCGCCAAAGTCCGCTCCAAGCGCGCCGGTGTCAGCCGCCAGCGCAATTCCGGATTGCGCCGCCAAGTCCCGCTGCCCGAACATGGCGCATCCACCAACACAATATCTGCCGCGCCGTATAGATCGTCCAGAACATCGGCCTCGCGATTGGGATTAAGCAACCGCGTTTCCACCTCCACCCCCGCGCGGGCGGCGCGCTCTGGCAGGCGACTGAGGCGGCCACGATCGGTATCAGCCGCGATAAGCCGCCCCCGCCCCGCCATATCGGCCGCCAGCGCTAATGTCTTACCGCCTGCGCCTGCGCACAAATCAACCACGGTCATGCCCGGCTGCGGCGCACAAAGAGCCGAAATCCACTGGCTCCCGGCATCCTGCACTTCGACAGCCCCCGCGAGATAGGCGGGCGTGTTCGCGACATCAAAGCCCTCGGGAAACCGCAGCGCATTGGGCAAGCCAGCAATCGGCGCACCCTCCAATTCGGCAGCAGCCTCTGGCTTTAGCGTGTTGATGCGAAGGTCTAGGGGCGCACGCTCCAGCAAGGCGGGCACTTCCTCATCGGAAATGAAATCGTAAAACGCATCCCGCATCCAATCTGCGACCAGTAAAGGGGCAGCTTTCGGCTCGTCATCCGCTATCGCTGTCGGCGCATAGGGGCCTGTGCCGAACAGCGCATTAAATTCAGGATCTGCCAAGCCAAGGATCGCTGCCCGCCCGCTTTGCGGAGGCGTGCCAAATGCGCGAATGGCACGATAGACAATGTCCCGAATCGCCCGCTTGTCTTTTGATCCTGCATAGCGCCGCGCCTTAAAGCCCTGCGCAATCACATTATCCGCCGCTGGGCCATTGTCCCGCGCGGCAGCCAAGATCGCATCAAGCAGCTCAATCGCTGTCTGGAGCCGGGCCGCCGGCGTCATCGGAAAAAGCTGCCTGTCAAAGCGTGCGACTTAACCGCGCGTTGGATAATTGGGGGCTTCGCGCGTGATCGTCACATCATGGACATGGCTTTCCCGCAGACCCGCGCCAGTAATGCGGACAAAGCGCGCACGCTCTTGCAGATCCGGGATGGTCTTAGCCCCGGTATAGCCCATCGCCGCCTTCACACCGCCAACGAGCTGATGGATCACATCCTTGGCCGGGCCTTTATAAGCCACTTGCCCCTCAATGCCCTCGGGCACGAGCTTCAGCTGATCCTTAATATCTTGCTGGAAATAGCGATCGGCGGATCCGCGCGCCATTGCGCCGACCGAGCCCATGCCTCGATAGGATTTATATGCGCGGCCTTGATACAAGAATGTCTCGCCCGGAGCTTCCTCAGTTCCAGCCAGCAGGGAGCCGACCATCACGCTCGCCGCCCCTGCCGCCAGTGCCTTGGCAATGTCGCCCGAGGTCCGCAGGCCGCCATCGCCAATGACGCCGATGCCCGATTTACGAGCTTCTGCGGCGGATTCCATAATCGCTGTCAATTGCGGCACACCCACGCCGGCAACGACGCGCGTGGTGCAGATCGAGCCCGGGCCAATGCCCACTTTCACGCCGTCAGCACCAGCATCAATCAGCGCACGGGTCGCTTCGGCCGTTGCAACATTGCCCGCGATAATCTGGACATGCGGGTAAAGCTTCTTCACGCGCTCAACCGCGGTGGACACCATCTTGCTATGGCCATGTGCAGTATCAATGACGACCAGATCACATTCCGCCGCAATCAGTGCTTCCGTGCGCTCAAAGCCCGCATCGCCCACGGTTGACGCAGCAGCAACGCGTAAACGGCCCGCGGCATCCTTGGTGGCATCTGGGTAAGTAACGGCCTTTTCCATATCTTTCACAGTAATCAGGCCAACGCAGTGGAAGTGATCATCCACAACCAACAGCTTTTCAATCCGACGCGAATGGAAGAGGCGAAGGACTTCATCCTGACCGACGCCGGCCTTCACGGTCACCAGATTTTCATGCGTCATCAATTCTGACACAGGTTGATTGGGGTTTTCCGCGAAGCGGACATCGCGGTTGGTGAGAATACCCGCCAAACGGCCATTGGCCTCTACCACGGGAATGCCCGAAATGCGGTGCGTTGCCATCAACGCCTTCGCTTCAGCCAGCGTGGCAGACGGCTCTATTGTGATCGGGTTCACAACCATGCCGCTTTCAAAGCGCTTCACTTGGCGCACGGCCTTGCACTGTTCTTCAATTGAGAGGTTGCGGTGCAGCACACCCAGCCCACCCAATTGCGCCATAACAATCGCCATATCGGCTTCGGTGACAGTATCCATGGCCGACGACAGCACCGGGATGTTGAGGGTAATGTCCCGCGTGATCTTGGTCCGCGTATCTGCCTGGCTTGGCAAAACATCGGATTCGCGCGGCTGCAGCAGCACGTCGTCAAAGGTCAGGCCAAGCGGAATTTCTATTGCCACAATAAAGTCCCCGGGTGAGTCGTGGCGGCCCATGTAACCAAGCATTACGCACGGCGCTAGGCCTCAATGTGGATCACATGGCCCGCCGATCTCGGCATCCCCTTTTGGCCGAACCCGCCTTATTGTCGAAATATCCAATTTCATTCCCACGCCTTGCTCTGCTAGCAGGTCCTTCAAGAAGGAGAGCTTTATGCCAGCGACACCCGATTTTGATTTCCAGCTGGGCGAACATGCGGACATGATCCGCGCCAGCACGCGCCGCTTTGCGGACGAGCGGATTGCCCCACTGGCTGCCAAAATTGATGCCGAAGATTGGTTCCCGCGCGATCTGTGGCCCGAAATGGGCGCGCTTGGCCTACATGGCATTACGGTTGAGGAAGAGCTTGGTGGCTTGGGCCTTGGCTATTTGGAACACACCATTGCCGTGGAAGAAATCAGCCGCGCTTCTGCCTCAATTGGCCTCAGCTATGGCGCGCACAGCAATTTGTGTGTCAATCAAATCCGCCGCTGGGCGAACCCCGATCAGAAAGCGAAATATCTGCCCAAGCTGATTTCTGGCGAGCATGTCGGCAGCCTTGCGATGTCCGAGGCCGGTGCTGGGTCTGACGTTGTCTCCATGAAGTTGCGGGCAGATAAGGTGGATGGCGGCTATCGGCTCAACGGCACAAAATTCTGGATCACCAACTCGGCCTATGCCGACACCTTATTTGTGTATGCCAAAACAACGCCAGAGGCCGCATCGCGCGGCATTACCGCCTTTTTGATTGAAAAGGACATGCCCGGTTTTTCAATTGGGCAAAAAATTGACAAAATGGGCATGCGCGGCTCCCCCACGGCCGAACTGGTCTTCAACGATTGCTTTGTCCCCGATGAGAATGTTGTCGGCCCCGTCAATGGCGGCGTCGGCGTGCTGATGTCGGGCTTAGATTATGAACGCGCCGTGCTCTCCGGCATTGGGCTGGGGATTATGCAAGCCTGTTTGGACACCGTCATCCCCTATATCCGCGAGCGCAAGCAATTTGGCGTGCCGGTTGGTTCGTTCCAGCTGATGCAGGCAAAGGTGGCCGATATGTATGTCGCGCTCAATTCGGCCCGCGCTTATGTGTACGCGGTCGCAAAGGCTTGCGATGCAGGGCAAACGACGCGCTTTGATGCAGCGGGTGCGGTTATGCTTTCATCTGAAAATTCAGTGCGCGTGGCGCTGGAGGCAATCC
>JAGWVG010000300.1 GCA_018970965.1 Alphaproteobacteria bacterium
CTCATGTCTCGAGGTTCCGAAGTCTGCCTGGTAATATCACGCTCACTTGCCTTGCGTGATGTCGAGGACGCACGCTTGTTTGATGTAGATTACGAGCCGCTAGGGCCTCAGACCAACGGGCTGCTCTTGGGGTTTGGCTTTACGCTGCGATTGGTTCGAGGATTGGCCGATTTAGCGGGCGCGCGGCTGGAAATCTCTCGCCAAGCCATAGCACTGCACTTCCTCGTTACGGCCAATGCAGATGGTGATCATATTTATTGATTGCGTGTCGCGAGTGCGGCCAGCTCTTTTACAAATTTGGCAGCTGTCACAGCCGACAAAGGGCCCACTGCGGCGTCTGGATTAAATTCAACAATATCTGCGCCAAGGATTGGGGCTTGTTGGCATTGCAAACAGGCCAAAATCTCGCGCACCGACAATCCGCCCGGTTCAGGGTGCGAAACGCCGGGCATATAGGCCGGGTCCAGCACATCCAAATCAAGGCTCACATAGAAGGGGGCGGAAAAAACCGGGATTTTGTCGATGGCAAAAGTGCTCATTTCGATAATCTCAACACCAAAGCGTTCGGCTTGTTCGCGGCAATGGCGGTTTAAAGTTCTAATCCCCACTTGCACCAATCGCGTGGCAAGGCCTGCCTCCATGATTCGCGCAAATGGCGAGGCGTGCGACAAAGGATTGCCCTCAAAATCGTCATATAAATCCGGATGAGCATCGAAATGGAGGATTGTCACCGGGCCATGATGCGCCGCGAGTCCCTTGATGATCGGGTAGGTCACAGCATGATCCCCTCCCAAACATAAGGGGATGCCGCCTGCTTGTGCGATGTCTGTGATGCGCTGGGCAATAAGGTCTACATCGGCAGCGCTATCCTTCAGTTCCAAATCTCCTTCATCAATAAGATCAATCTCTTGTTGAAGCTCCAACCCCAATTCACTCGCCAAATTGCCGTGATCACTCCACAAAGCTTCGCGAATATAGGCTGGGGCCTTTGCCGCTCCGCGAAGGAAGCTGCTGTTAACATCGGTGGGCAAGCCAAGAAGATGAATGGTCATGTCACTGCCATTGAGGTGAAGGACAAAAAGGTCAATCACCTTGCGCAGCGGGCCGCGCCTCCGCTATCGAGCGCGCTATCAGGGGTGGGGCTTGTAGCTCAATGGTAGAGCAGGCCGCTCATAACGGCTTGGTTGCGGGTTCGAATCCTGCCGGGCCCACCATAAAGGCTTTGCGGTTGCCGCTTTCGGCGACTATGGAGCCCCCAGTCGGGGAGTAGCGCAGCCTGGTAGCGCATCTGCTTTGGGAGCAGAGGGTCGCAGGTTCGAATCCTGTCTCCCCGACCATTTTTTAGCGCGACGGCGTATTTCCGTCATTTGGCGCCGCTGCATTGGCTGCAGCTTCAATTTCCGAAACTTGTTGGTTGACGGCGGCATCGGCGGCGGCGCTGATGGCCGCGGCACGGTTGGCAATTTGTTGCGCGCTTTCATCCGCGGCTTGTTGACCGCCGCTCAGGGCATTGCAGGCGCTCAGCCCAAAAAGGAGCGGCAAGCATACGAAAATGCGGAAATTAATGGCCATAGACCATGGCTAAAGCGTCTGTGCGGGTTTGCCAATGTCCTTTTGCTGAGCTAGGGCAACCGCCAAATCCGACAATCTATTGAGAGTGACGACCCATGGCCGCGCAATATGCTTATGTCATGAAAGGCATGACCAAGTCCTTTCCGGGGGCGCAGAAGCCCGTTTTGAGCAATATCAATCTGCAATTTTATCAGGGCGCCAAGATCGGCATTGTCGGCCCAAATGGCGCCGGCAAATCCACCCTGATGAAGATCATGGCTGGCATTGATACTGATTTTTCGGGCGAAGCGTGGCCGGGGGAAAACATTACTGTTGGCTATTTGCCGCAGGAGCCGCAGCTCGACCCCAGCAAGACGGTGCTTGAAAACGTCAAAGACGGCGCACGCGATGTGGCCGACATGGTTGATCGTTATAATGAGATTTCGGCGTTGATGGGGGAACCTGATGCCGATTTTGACGCCCTGATGGAAGAAATGGGGACGCTGCAAGAGCGGATTGATGCCGTTGATGGTTGGACGCTCGACAATCAGCTGGAAATCGCGATGGAAGCGCTGCGCTGCCCACCTTCGGATTGGTCGGTTGAAAATCTGTCGGGCGGTGAAAAGCGTCGGATCGCGCTGACGCGCCTTTTGATCCAAAAGCCGTCAATTCTGCTGCTCGACGAACCGACCAACCATCTGGATGCCGAAA
>JAGWVG010000301.1 GCA_018970965.1 Alphaproteobacteria bacterium
TAAAATGAATGACCGCCCGGGGCGCGGCATCGCCGTCATTGGGGATGGCGCCATGTCAGCCGGTATGGCCTATGAAGCCATGAATAACGCCGCCGATGCAGGCAATCGGCTGATTGTGATTCTGAACGATAATGACATGTCGATTGCGCCGCCCGTTGGCGGGCTTTCGGCCTATTTGGCGCGCCTTGTGTCCTCACAGCCCTTCCTCAACCTGCGTGAATTGGCGAAGAAAATCTCACGCCGGTTGCCGGCTCCGCTGCATGTCGCGGCCAAGCGCACGGATGAATTTGCCCGTGGTATGGCAATGGGCGGCACGCTGTTTGAAGAGCTGGGCTTTTATTATGTCGGGCCAATTGATGGCCATAACCTTGATCACCTTATTCCCGTGCTGGAAAATGTGCGCGATGCGGCGGAAGGCCCATGCCTCATCCATGTCGTGACCAAAAAGGGTCATGGCTATGCCCCGGCAGAAGCCGCGGCAGATAAATATCATGGCGTCCAGAAATTTGACGTTGTGACGGGCACGCAAGTGAAAGCGCCGCCGGGCCCGCCGCAATATCAGAATGTATTTGGGGAAACGCTGGCGAAGCTGGCGGAAACAGATGCTAAAATTTGCGCGATCACAGCGGCAATGCCGTCAGGGACGGGTGTCGACAAATTCGCAAAAGCCCATCCGGATCGTGCCTTTGATGTTGGTATTGCCGAACAACATGCCGTGACGTTTGCCGCGGGTTTGGCGGCGCAAGGCATGCGGCCCTTTTGTGCGATTTATTCCACCTTTCTCCAGCGCGCTTATGATCAAGTGGTGCATGATGTGGCGATTCAAAACCTGCCCGTGCGCTTTGCCATTGATCGGGCCGGGCTGGTGGGCGCTGATGGCGCAACACATGCCGGATCGTTTGACATCACCTATTTGGCGACGTTGCCAAATATGGTGGTCATGGCGCCCTCGGATGAGGCCGAATTGGTCCATATGACCTATACGGCCGCGCTGCATGATAGCGGGCCGATTGCGGTGCGCTATCCGCGCGGCAATGGCACTGGCGTGCCTCTACCCGATCAGCCAGAGCAGCTGGAAATCGGCAAAGGCCGGATTGTGCGTCAAGGCAAGAAGGTCGCCATTCTCTCGCTCGGCACGCGGTTGGAAGAAGCATTAAAGGCGGCAGATCAGTTGGAAGCAAAGGGGCTAAGTACCACTGTTGTCGATCTGCGCTTTGCAAAGCCGCTGGATAATGATCTCATTCGCCGGGTGCTGACCAGCCATGATGTGGCGGTGACTGTGGAAGAGGGCGCCATTGGTGGCCTTGGTGCGCATGTGCTGACCATGGCCAGCGATGAAGGCTTGATTGACGCAGGGTTAAAGCTGCGGACGCTGCGGTTGCCCGATCTATTTCAAGATCAGGATAGCCCACAAAAACAATATGATGAGGCTGGCCTCAACGCACCGCATATTGTCGAGACAATCCTGAAGGCGCTGCGGATCAATTCGGTGGTTGCTGAAGCTGAAAAACGCGCCTGACGCGCAATGGCAAAGCTGCGGGCGGATCAATTGCTGGTGGAGCGTGGATTGGCGGAAAGCCGCACGCGTGCGCAGGCGCTGATCCTTGCGGGGCTGGTCTATCAGGGTGATAAAAAGGTTGAAAAGGCCGGCCAGGCCTTACCCGATGATGCGCCGCTTGAGGTAAAGGGGCGTGACCATCCCTGGGTGTCGCGCGGCGGGATCAAACTAGATCATGGCCTGACGCATTTTGGGTGGGATGTGACGGGCAGCATTGCGATGGACGTTGGCTCATCCACAGGGGGCTTTACAGATGTTCTCCTGACCCGCGGCGCAGCGCGAGTCTATGCAGTGGACAGCGGCACCAATCAATTGGCGTGGAAATTGCGGCAAGACCCGCGTGTGATTGTGCATGAACAAACCAGCGCGCGCATTTTGACCGAGGCACACATCCCAGAGCCCGTTGATCTCATCGTCTGCGATGCCAGCTTTATTGGCTTGGCCAAGGTGCTGGAGCGGCCTTTGCGATTTGCGAAATCCGGCGGGCGTCTGCTAGCGCTTATCAAGCCGCAATTTGAAGCTGGGCGAGAAGAAGTGGGCAAGGGCGGCGTGGTGCGCGACGCGCAAGTCCATTTACGTATTTGTTCTGAAGTTAAAAGCTGGTTGACCGCAGAGGGTTGGGACGTAGAAGGCGTCACCGAAAGTCCGATCACGGGACCAGAAGGCAATGTTGAGTTTTTAATCGCAGCTCACAAGCC
>JAGWVG010000026.1 GCA_018970965.1 Alphaproteobacteria bacterium
GCATATCGCAGCGCGCGCATGAGCAAAGCGTCCTTTTCCCAGCGAGAGGCCCATCATTACCCTGATTCGGCCCGGTGGGAAAAGGCCAATGGGCATAGAAAAAGGGCCGCCCGGCGTGCCGGACGGCCCTAATTCTGTAACGCTGTTAAGCGATTACTGAGCGTTCGTGGTCGCAGCAGCGGCGTTACCAGCAGCAGCGTCAACGTTCGTCATGGTGTCGTTAGCAGTGCCTTCGGTGGCAACAGCTTCGTTGAGTTCGGTAGCGTTGGCTTCAACGGCTTCTTCCTTCTTGCCGCAAGCAGCAAGGGTCAGACCAGCAGCAACGAGCGAAACGATCATCAGCTTCTTCATAATATCAACTCCCTAGGCAGATATGATCTGGAGAGGGGCGCGCCCCCTAAATACCCAAATCGGGGTGGACATTTATAGATTTCCTGTCCCGGGCTCAAGCTTTTTTGTTCGCTGCTGCAATTGCCGTCAGAAAAGCCGGAAATGCGCGCTTTAGAGCATCATCGAGTGCCGTAATATCGGCTAACACATTCAAAGCGGACAAGCTCGTCACCGGAAATTGATCGAGTCCGCAGGGCACGATTCCCGAAAAATGAGTCAAATCGGGATCCACATTGATCGAGAAGCCATGAAAGGTCACCCAGCGGCGCACGCGCACGCCAATTGCGCCAATTTTGGCCTCTTGCCCGCGATCATCCGTCCAAATACCGACGCGGCCCTCTGCGCGGCGGGCCGATACGCCCAAATCGGCCAGCGCCGCGATCAGCCAGCCTTCCAGCGCATGGACGAAGCAGCGGACATCTGGGCCCCGCTTTTTCAGGTTGAGCATCACATAGCCAACACGCTGACCGGGGCCGTGATAGGTATAGCGCCCGCCCCGCCCGGCATCGAAGACGGGAAAGCGCGGATCGAGCATTTCTGCGGGGTCTGCACTGGTGCCGGCCGTGTAGAGCGGTGGATGTTCTAACAGCCAGATTTCTTCGCGCGCGTCGCCCGCCGCAATTGCGGCAGACAGTGCCTCCATATCAGCCAAGGCCGACGCATAATCTGTGAGGCCGGGGAGAACCCGCCACGCAATATCCGAATCACTTGCATCGACCATGGCCGCCAAATCACCCGCGCACGGCAGAAGTGCAAGCCTCAGCGCACGGTTGGCGATTGTCGGGCCGAGGATAATGACGTAAGAGCAATCCGCCGAAAACGGCCAAAATGCAGGAGAAGCGATTGTGAAATTATCTTATGACGCAACGTGGCAAGACATTATGCGACTGCTGCGTGCGCATGCAGAGATGATTTTCATTCTGGCCGGTGTCTTTATTTTGCTGCCCCTGTTGGCGCAGGCGCTTTATTTTGCGCCGCCCGTCATCACCCGCTTCGATATGCCCGCAATTCAGGGCTATCTCACGTATTTGCAGCAGAATTTTCCGGCGGTGTTTGCTGTTCGCTTGCTCAACTTACTGGGCACAGGGGCGATTTTGGCGCTGCTGATCGCTCCTGACCGACCAACTGTGGGCGAAGCGATTAAGCGCGCTGCGCGGTTCCTCCCCAATTTGCTGCTGATCGATATTCTGGTGCAGCTGATATGGTCTCTCGGCCTCGTCGCGCTCATTTTGCCGGGATTTTATTTAATTGGCCGCACGACTTTGAGCCAATCTGCGATGATGGCTGAACAGATTGGCAACCCCATTCGCGCAGTTGCCCGCAGCTTTGGATTGACTGATCAAGCGGGTTGGCGCGTCTTTGGTTTTGTTGCCCTTATTGGCGTGGTGACATGGATTGGCACATCTGCCGCCGTGACAGTGATTGGTGTGGTTGGAAAACTCGCACTGCCCTCTGCCGCGACGACACAAATTCACGCCGTGCTTGGCGCGGTCAGCACATCTTTGATGAGCCTTGTCGCTATTTTGGTGCCCGCGGGGCTGTATCGTCAGCTGGTGGGCCGCAGCAATGGGATGTGAGGCGCCGCAGTTTCTGGCAGCACGCCTGTGAGGCGCGGATCAGCAAACTGCTCTACCGCGCGGGCAAAGGGCACAAAGCCTGACTTGATATAAAAGTTAAGCGCCGATGGCGCATCAAAGCTACAGCTGTGCAACCAAACACGTGTGACACCGGGCCGCCAGGCGGCTGCCATAGCTTGCGCCATCAGCCAGCGGCCATAGCCCTTGCCATTTAATTCCGGCACCAGCCCAAAAAAACTGATCTCGCAGGCTCCTGCCTCGCGGAAATCCAACTCTAGAATGCCAACTTCAATGCCCGCGCGATCACACACCGCCCAAATCATCACATCCTGATGATGGAGGATGGCTTCCAGCTGGGCATCATCCATAGCGAGGCGCGAAAACCATAGCCACGGCCCGCCCACGCGTAAAAACAAGGCCCGATATTTCGCCAAGCTGGGCTGTTTCCAACGCACCAGCGTCAGTGGCGCATCCGGCAAAGGCGCAGGCTTGGGCCGCGAGCGCATTTCCAATGAGGTGACAAGCGTCGCCAGATCTCCCGGCGCAAGCGGCGTCAGTCCCATTTTGCTTCGGGCGGCAGGCTCATCAAAATCGCATCAATATTGCCGCCGGTTTTTAGGCCAAACAATGTGCCACGGTCATAGACTAAGTTGAACTCGGCATAGCGGCCACGCCAGACAAGCTGCTGGTGCTTTTCCGCATCCGAAAACGCCATGCCCATCCGCTTGCGGACAATTTGCGGGAAGATGTCGAGAAAGGCCTCCCCCACATCGCGCGTGAAGGCAAAATTCGCCGCGAAATCGCCTTCGAGATGATCGTAGAAAATCCCGCCGACCCCGCGGTGAACATTGCGATGCGGAATGTAAAAATAATCATCAGCCCATTTTTTGAACCGGTCATAATAATCGGCCCCATGGGCATCGCAGGCCTGCTTCAGCCGGGCGTGGAACGCCTCGGTATCTTCGGCATAGGGCAAAGGCGGGTTGAGATCTGCCCCGCCCCCAAACCAGCGCTTTTGCGTGACCAGAAACCGCGTGTTCATATGCACGGCGGGCACATGGGGGTTGGCCATATGGGCGACCAAGCTGATGCCTGTCGCAAAGAAATTGGGGTTATCCCCCGCGCCGTGGATCGACTTTGCAAAATCTTCTGAAAAAGCGCCGCCGACAGTGGAGACGTTCACCCCCACTTTTTCAAACACGTGGCCCTTCATCACCCCGCGCACACCGCCGCCGCCTTGGGCGGCTGGATCATCATCGCGGTTCCATGCGGTATATTCAAAAGCGGCATCACTGCCCGCCTCGCGCTCAATCGCCTCAAATTCAGCGCAGATGCGGTCACGCAGGCTCTCAAACCAAGACCGAGCGGCCTGTTGTTCATCATCGAGGGCAAAGGGGACATTGGGTCTGTTCATGCCGCGCGGCATTACGCACGGCGGCGCTGAACGCAAGTGGGCATGGATCAGAGCGCCCTGCTTTGGCGCAGGGCTCGCCCCCCCCCCTTGCCTCTTCACCCTAACTGACCGATAACCCCGCATGAAGCCACCACGCACGGCTTCCGGGGTGTAGCAACCCTGAGTGTTCGGTTTGGTGCTGACCGCCTTTGGCACCGCACTTCCTGACCCTTATGGTCGGGGAGCCTGTGGCGTATGTCCAAGGCTTTCCAGCCCAAAGGTCGCAGGAGCCGTAACGCTCGGTTTGCTAACTCCCCGATCACCAAGGATCAGGTCAGGCCAAAGCGGGGGCGCACCGCACCGGCCGGGGGGAGGCGTAAATGACCCTCAAGTTTTTGGTGGAGCATTATGAAGCAACCGGCGTTCTGGATATGGCGCCGCGCGGTGCGATATTTCTGTTGCGCATCGAGGAAGGCGCGCCTTGGGCCGTTGATTTACGCAAATACCGGCGGCCTCAGCGCTTTTTAGGCCGCACAATCACTGTGACGGGCCCGCGCTGTGGCGCGCGCGTGATTGAGGTGCTGCGCCTTTATATTCATGACGATGCAGGCGGAGGATATTGGGTGTTGTAACCCCATGCAGCCGCCTGTGCCGGCGCACTTATATATCAGCCTTGCGGCAATTGCCCGGTTTGGCGCAGCGCATCAAACAGAGCGATGCCCGTTGCCACCGAGATGTTGAATGAGCGCAAGCCCGGCATCATGGGGATGCGGATGGCAGCATCACAAGCGGCGCGAACATCATCAGGCACACCCGCACTTTCTTGGCCCATCAACAAAGTGTCTTCGGGCTGAAAGGCGAAAGTGCCAATCAAATCCGTCGCCTTGCTGGACATCAGCACCAGCCGCCCGGGCACCTTTGCGCGAAAGTTTGCCCAGTCGGCATGTCGGTCAATTTCGACGCGTTCGGCATAATCCATGCCGGATCGCCGCAATTTCTTGTCCGAAAAAGCAAAGCCACAGGGATCAATAATATCCACAGGAACGCCAAGACAGGCAGAGAGGCGTAAAATTGCCCCCACATTTCCTGCGATTTCGGGTTGGTAAAGTGCAATTCGCATGGCATTGCGTTAAGCGAAGCAGGCGTCCCGGGGCAAGCGCCTCGGATTTGGTATTTGCAAGTTTTTGCAACATCGCTATCAGGCGCGCAAATCTAACGGTTCCGGGGGTCAATGTCCTGACTTTCGTGCGGGTTTCTAAAAAGAGGTCGCAAGACAGAACGGACAAAGGTCGAATCAGGGATAATGGAAAGCATGGCAAGTTTGAAGGAAGACAGCGCAACCGCTGGCGGTGATCAGGGCGGCGTTCGCCGTCGTGACTTTATCAACGTCGCAGCGGCAAGTTTCGCAGGCGTGGGTGCCGTTTCGGTGGCCCTCCCCCTTATCAATCAGATGAACCCTTCGGCCGATGTGCTTGCCGAAGCATCAACCGAAGTTGATGTTTCCGCAATTGCGCCGGGCCAGGCCATCAAAACCATTTTCCGCAAACAGCCGCTGTTTGTGCGCCACCTGACGCCGGAAGAAATTGCGGCCGCCGAAAAGGTGTCGACCTCTGAGCTGCGTGATCCGCAGACGCTGGAAGAGCGCACCAAGGCTGGCAAGAAGCAGTGGCTGGTCACGATGGGCGTTTGCACCCATCTGGGCTGCGTGCCGCTGGGCGCTGCTGCGGGCGAAATCAAGGGTGAGTTTGGCGGCTATTTCTGCCCCTGCCACGGATCGTCGTACGACACCGCGGGCCGCATTCGCAAAGGCCCGGCACCAAAAAATCTTATGGTGCCGGAATACGCCTTTACCTCTGACACTGTCATCAAAGTCGGCTGAGGATTGGATCTATGAGTTTTCCTTGGGCTAACGAATATAAGCCGTCCAACGCGTTTACGCGCTATCTGGATGAGAAGCTGCCTCTGCCGCGCTTCGTCTACAACGCTGTCGGTGCTGGGTATCCGGTGCCGCGCAACCTGAACTATTTCTGGAACTTTGGCGTTCTCGCCGGGGTTGCCCTGATGGTGCAGATTGTTTCGGGCATCATCCTTGCGATGCACTATGCCGCTGAAGGCACAGTGGCATTCGCTTCGGTGGAACACATCATGCGCGATGTGAATGCTGGCTGGTTCATCCGCTATGCACATATGAACGGCGCGTCGATGTTCTTCATCGTCGTGTACATCCATATTTTCCGCGGACTTTTCTACGGATCATATAAGCCGCCGCGCGAAATGGTGTGGCATCTGGGCCTTGTCATCTTCTTGCTGATGATGGCGACGGCGTTCATGGGTTATGTGCTGCCTTGGGGCCAGATGAGCTTCTGGGGTGCAAAGGTCATTACCGGCCTGTTCGGCGCCATTCCGCTGGTGGGGGAACCCATTCAGACGTGGCTGCTGGGCGGTTTCGCGCCGGATAACGCTGCACTCAACCGCTTCTTCTCGCTCCACTATCTGCTGCCGTTCGTCATTCTCGGTGTCATCGTCCTCCATATTTGGGCGCTGCACATTCCGGGATCTTCGAACCCGACGGGTGTGGAAGTGAAGTCGGAACAGGATACAGTGCCGTTCCACCCCTATTACACCGCCAAGGATGGCGTTGGGGTTGCAGCCTTCTTCCTCGTTTTTGCGACCTTGTTGTTCTTCGCGCCGAACTTCTTGGGTGAGCCGGATAACTATATTCCGGCCAACCCGATGTCGACGCCGGCCAACATTGTGCCGGAATGGTATTTCTGGCCGTTCTACGCGATCCTGCGTGCCTTTACGGTGGACTTCCTGTTCATCCCGGCAAAGCTGTTGGGCGTGTTGGCGATGTTCGCGGCCATCCTGCTGCTGTTCTTCCTGCCTTGGCTGGATACATCGGCGGTGCGTTCGGGCCATTATCGTCCGCTGTTCCGCAAGTTCTTCTGGTTCGGCCTGATCCCCTGCATTGTCGTTCTCGGCTATTGCGGTGGGTCACACGCAACCGACGGCATCGTGCTGATCAGCCAGTTCGCAGCGGCCTATTACTTCGCGCATTTCCTGATCATCCTGCCGCTGATCGCGCGGGTGGAAACGCCGAAGCCGCTTCCCAACTCCATTACCGAAGCTGTGCTGGCTCAGCACGCCACGCTTCAGCCTGCTGAATAAGGACCGTTGAACATGATTCGCATTGGTGCATTTCTTGTTGGGCTCTTCTTCTCGGGCTGGCTCTTGGTGTCGGCCGCGATGGGTGCCTTCAACTTCGTGAAATCTCCGCCGGCACCCACGGCGGAGCATGAGTTCCACAAAAAGCCGAAGGACGTAGATTTCTCGTTCAACGGCCCGCTTGGCACATATGATCGTGCGCAGCTGCAGCGCGGCCTTCAGGTTTTCCGTGAAGTCTGCTCGGCCTGCCACAGCCTGCATTATGTGTCGTTCCGCGACTTTGCGGCGCTTGGCTATAACGAAGCGCAGATCAAGACGATCGCGCAGGAATGGCCAACTGAAGCCCCGTCGATTAACCCGGAAACGGGCGAAGCGACGACCCGCAAGCCGATTGCAACGGATAAGATTCCGGCGCCCTATCCCAATGAAGTCGCCGCCCGTGCCGCGAACAACAATGCCGCTCCGCCAGATCTCTCGCTGATGACCAAGGCGCGTCATGGCGGCGCGAACTATGTCTATTCGCTGCTGACGGGCTATCAGAACCCGCCTGCGGAACTGAAAAAGAAGTTCCCGGATTCGATGCCCGGCAAGACGACGCATTATAACCCGTATTTTGCCAACCTGAACCTGGCGATGCCGCGTCCGCTGAACACCGATGGTCAAGTGACCTATGGTGAAGGCGCGCCCAAGCCGACAGTTGACCAAATGGCAAAAGACGTTGCGGCCTTCCTGACATGGACGGCAGAACCCAAGCTGGAACAGCGCAAGCGCGCTGGTACGGCGGCGGTGATCTTCCTCCTCGTCTTCTTCGGCCTGTGCGTTGGTGCGTACAAGAACATTTGGGCGGACAAGAAGGCACACGCCTGATCCCGCGGGGCTTTCACGCCCGACCAAAAAGAAAGCGGCCCGGTAGAGCAATCTGCCGGGCCTTTTCTTTTAGGCCTAGTCCCGGCAGACAGGCGCGATAAGACTGCGCATTGGAGAGCCCATTATGACCCTGCCCTTTTCGCTGACTGGCCGCACCGCGCTGATTACGGGTGCATCCTCTGGGCTGGGAGCGCATTTTGCGAAGCTCTATGCCGCGGCGGGCGCGCAGGTGGTGCTGGCGGCGCGGCGCACAGACCGGATCGCCGCTCTGTCTGCCGAGATTGGCCCTGCGGCCTATGCCGTTGAGATGGATGTTACGTCTGAAGCGTCCATTGCGGCAGCCTTTGCCGCAGGCGAAGCGGCACTGGGGCCAATTGACATTGTGGTGGCCAATGCTGGCACATCAAGCCCCGGCCGCGCGACCGATGTCTCAGAGGCGGGTCTGCGGATGGTCACCGATACCAATTTCACTGGCGCATATCTGACCGCGCGAGAAGGCGCCCGCCGGATGTTGGCGGCAGGGGTGAAGGACACGGGGCGTGGGCGGATCATCCTCATCGGCTCCATCACCGCGCATCTGACGGGGGAAGGCGATAGCGCCTATGCCGCAACCAAAGCCGCCGTTGCGCATCTGGGCCGCAATTTAGCGCGCGAGTGGGTGCGCCAAGGCATCAACGTCAACACCATCCAGCCCGGCTATATTCAGACCGAAATTGCAGGGGATTTTTTCCAGACAGACTATGGCAAGGCCAAAATCGCCGCATTCCACCGCCGCCGGATGCAGCCGATAGATTCGCTGGATGCCATGATGCTCTATTTCGCTTCAGACGCTTCGGCCTGTGTGACCGGCGCGGTCATCGACATTGATGATGGCCAGTCGCTCTAGCGCTTAAGCCGACGCCTCGCTTGCACTCAAGGCTGGGAGATCAGCCAGCAACGCAATCCGCACTGCGGCCGAAACAGTCCGCACCCCCAGCTTGTCCATCAGCGTTGCGCGGAAGCTCTCAACTGTACGGATGCTGAGGCTAAGCTGGTGTGCAATCAGCTTATTGGGCAATCCATCCAACAAGCCCTGCATCACTTGGCGCTCTCGATTTGAGAGGCGCGCAATTTTCTGTCGTGCTTCTTCAGTCTTGCTGGCTTCGGACAGGCGTTGATCAAGCAACGCGAAACCTGCTGAAAGGGCAGAGAGCAATTCTGCCTCATCATAGGGCTTCTCCAAAAACTCTATCGCGCCGTTCTTCATCGCGCGGACCGCGCGGCCAATATCTCCCTCGCCTGTGAGAATTAGGACGGGAAATGCAATTCCTCGCTTATTCAGCGCCTCTTGCGCGGCCAGCCCATCCATGTCCGGCATCGTGATATCCAGCATGATGCACCCCGGCTGATCCAGCTGAACTGCATCAAGAAAGGCGGGCGCGCTGGCGAAGCTGCGCACATCAAAGCCGTGGGCGCACAACAAGAGCGCGGCAGAATCGCGCACCACATCATCATCATCGACCAGATAGACAAGCCGAGCCATGCCGCCACCGTCCCTATATCCCGATCCACTGTGGGAACATCTTCCGCTATCCTATATAAAATGAAGGAGAATCAACAGCTCTCCAATTAATATCGGCTAGAAAGAAGGGCGTTTGCCAAGGTCTAACCCCACAAAGGGCCCCGTGACGGAGGCAAGAACTGGCGGCGTCCCTGCGTCTTCTCCTTTGGCGCTTTATGCGCTGCTCGCCTTTGCAATGTTAAGCCTGATGGGGGCCGCACTTGGCATTTACGGCGGACTGAACAAGCTGGCGCTCGCCAGCTTTGATGTTGAGAAGAGCTATCGACGGATTGCTGCCGCAGAACATATTTTGGCCCTCGCCCGCGATGCCGAAACTGGCCAACGTGGGTTTTTGTTGACCGGGCAGAGCCAGTTTTTGGCCCCTTATGAAGCGGCAGAACGGACAGCGCCGTTCGCGTGGCGATCTTTTGTGGATGTCGCGCCGTTGCACCATATGCCCGATGTGTTGGCAATGCGGCGTACTTTTGATCAGCTGTCACGGTATAACGCCGAAGCTATTGCGCTGCGCCGCACGCAAGGCACCCCCACCACAGAGCTGACGGAAAAGGTGACCGCGGGCAAAGCCAAGATGGATGAGCTGCGCACGCAGGTGCAGCACTTTGTGCGACATGAACAAGACCATCTGCGCAATCTGCGGCGCGAAGATGATATTGCCTATAATGACGCCATTGTTCAGACGCTGATCGGGTCGTTCGCGCTGATCCTTGCAGGCGCCTTGCTGTATGCAGCCATGCGGGAAGCGCGGCGCGATGCTGGTAAAAATGCGGCCTTGGCAGAGGCTGCAGACCAGCGGTTTAAAGCGACATTTGAGCAAGCCAGCATTGGCATTTTGCACCTTAGCCCGTCGGGCGGCCCGATGATCGTCAATGACGCAATGTGCGCAATGACCGGCTTTAGCCGCAACGAGATTTTACAGGCGGAGCCCGGCAGTCCAGCCTATATTGCGACCCGGTCTCAAGTGCCGGACCTCGACAATGCCATCGCGAAAGGCGTGGCGCACCAAATCTACACTGTCCAATCCATCACCCGTAAAGATGGTGCGCAGATTTGGATCGGATCGCTGCTATCCGCTGTCCGCAGCGCCGATGGGGAAATTGCTTTTTGGTCGATCATGATCCGCGACATTAGTGACCAGCGTGCCGCGGAACAGCAATTGCAGGAAAGCCAAGACAGGTTGCGCCGCCTACAAGACGAAATGGCGCATATTGGCCGCGTGAATGATCTGGGAGAAATGGCGGCGGCGATTGCCCATGAAATCAACCAGCCCCTGACCGCCATTAACAACTATATGTCAGTGGCCCAGCGTATGGCGCAAAGTGCGCCTAAGGCGATTAAAGATTTACCCCAGGTTTTGGCACGCGCTGGCGAACAAGCCGTTCGCGCAGGCCAGATCATCCGGCGGATGCGCAGCTTTATTGAGAGACGAGAACATGTGCGCACGCCAGAGGCGGTGGGGGATCTTATTGAATCGTCCATTGAATTGGCACTTTTGGGTGCCGACAGGACGTTGGTGAACATCACCTATCAGCGCACTGCAGACGACGTGAGGCTGCTGGTTGATCCGGTTCAGGTGCAGCAGATCCTGCTGATTTTGTTACGCAATGCGATGGAGGCATTTATCCGCGCGCAGCAAGAAGGCCGCGCCGAAATACAAATCTTCACCGATGTCGCGATAAGTGAAGCAGGGCATATTGCAATTCATGTCAGGGATAATGGACCGGGGCTCAGCCCAGATATTCTCGCGCAGCTGTTTCAGCCCTTTATTACCACCAAACCCGGGAATTTGGGCATGGGCTTGCCCATTGCCCGCCGCTTGGCCGAACAACATGGCGGGCGGCTTGATATGCTGCCCAGCGAAACAGGGGCGCATTTTGTAATTTATCTGCCGCTGCCCAACCAATCCTTGGCCAAGATGCATTAAACACGCCCGGCACACCACGCTCCGCGCGTATCAAAACAGAGTTTGCCCTCTAGGTCGTGCGCGGACATCGACCGGAACGGAGCGTGATCAACAAGCAACGCAACCAGCCCTGCCTCGGCAAGCGCCGCCTCTAACGAGGTGAGAATAGCGCCACTTGCTGTCAGGCCGGGCGGCAATTTTGCCAGATAGGGGTCAACCACCAAAACGCGCTCGCCAAATAAATGAGCAAGGCGACACGCGATGTCGAGCGCTGGACTCTGACGCAAATCCTCACAATCCGCCTTGAAGGTGAGGCCAAGCAGCGCGACACGCAATGCCGGATCGCTGGCAAGCTGTGCCGCTAAATGGCTGGCAACATAATCTGTCTTGGTCTGATTTGCGAAGCGCGCAGCGCGCAGCAAAGGCATCTCCCCCACCCCAGCTTGGATGAGAAACCAAGGATCTACAGCGACGCAATGTCCTCCGACGCCGGGGCCGGGGCGCAGCATATCAACCCGCGGATGTTGATTGGCGAGCGCACGGGCTTCCCAAATATCAACGCCCAGCTGATCCGCCGCCATCGACAGTTCATTGGCAAACGCAATGTTCA
>JAGWVG010000302.1 GCA_018970965.1 Alphaproteobacteria bacterium
GCGAGCTTGCTTAAGATGTCGCCGATCGTCACGCGCGATACGCCCATAAAATCAGCAAGCGCTTGATGCGTCACTTTGATTACCGGCCCATCGCGGTGGGCAAGGTCGGAAATGAACCGCGCCAATCGCGTCTTTGCAGAAAGCGTGCGTTTTGACTCAACGCGATCAAGCGCGGCACGCAATTGTGTTGCCAAAGAGCGCAGCAGCCATCTTGAAAAATGGGGTTCGGTTGCAAGCAACTGCTCGACAGTTTGTTGATCAACCCAGAAAAGGACAGCATCTTCCTCTGCAAAGGCGTCGACTTGTCTGGGAACCGCTGAGAGACAGGCAAGATCGCCCACCAAATCTCCTGCGCCGAGAACTGCAAATACCGTCAGATTGCCATCAGCACTGAAGCGGCCAATGGTGACCTCGCCCGTCTCAATCAGCCAGAACCCATCAGCCACATCGCCTTGTTGGGTGATCATCTTGCCGCGACTATAGATTTGGCGATGTCCAACGGACTTGAGCAGGTCGATAAGCCCCTGTTGCGCCCGTGTGGGGCCAATTTCGGAGAATTGATAAGTCCTTTGCATTCTTTTTTCTGATGCACATCTAAATTGCGCTTTGCAAGCATGTTGCGGGCTGTGAAGATCCGCACAGTGGGAGGGGACGAAGATGCCATTAGCCAATTGGGTCGCCATCGGGATTTTGGTCAGCGCTGGCTTGATTGAATTTTTCCGGTCAAACCTGTTTTCAAAGAAAGAGCAATGCCGCGACGATGGCATTGTCGAGGCGGTGTCCACGTTTATCTTGCTGGTGGTGACTCAGCCAAGCATTCTCTTGCTCGTCAATGGGTTGGGTGGGCACTACTGGCCCCAATATCGCGGTGCGCTTGGTGGCATAAATGTCTTTGCGGGCATTGGGCTTTTCCTCGTGTTTGAGGATATGATGCAATATTGGTGGCACCGCGCGTCACACAGCTTTGGCTGGCTGTATAACCTTCACCGGGCGCATCATAATGCCCGCTATATGAGCGTCCGGCTCGTTTATCGAAACAACATCATTTACTATGCCATGATGCCAGGCATCTGGCTGGCCGCGATATTAGTCTATCTCGGTCTGGGCTGGGTCTATTCAGGCTATCTGATTGTGAAGATGCTGGTGATCATCGGCGCGCATAGCGATGTTGCGTGGGATGCGCCCTTATATCGTCGTCCTTGGCTTTCGAAGATTATGTGGGTTGTCGAGCGCACAATTTCGACACCTGCGACACATCATGCCCATCATGGCCGTCACCTGACGGACCCTGCGGTCAATTATAAGGGCAATTTCGGCAATCTTCTGTTTTTCTGGGATGTGCTGTTTGGCACAGCAAAGATCACACGGACTTATCCGCAAAGCTATGGTGTCGAGAACCTCCCGCCGGCCACACTTGGCCAGCAGCTTTTGTGGCCGATCTTCCCTGAAAACAAAGACAGGGGTCGACAGATCAAGGGCGCGCAGATCCGCGGTGCGGCGTCCGATGGAGCGGTCTGAGCGGTTCGGCCGGCGGGCGCTTTAAACGGAATCTATCCGACCCTTTTCCTACAATTTTAACGGGGGGCTGTCCTGAATTCCAAGGGGCAGCCGCATTCTCGAGCGCAAAAAAAGCTATGTCTTGTATATAGTTGAATGCTGCTTCATGGACTTCCTTGTTGAGGAGGATGGCCAGTTATGATCAATCGCTATGGTGTTTTGGGCGCGGTGCCGCTCCTTTGGTCCCTTCCTCTTATGGCGGCTGCGCAAACATCAGCGCCAGCCACAATTTGGCACGGCGGCACGATTGTCACCATGGATGGGAACACGCCGCACACAGCGCAGGCCGTGATCGAGCGGGGCGGGAAGATTGTGTATGTTGGCAGCGAGGCTATCGCGCGCAAGCGTGCTGGCACAAATGCCCGTGATCGAAATCTTCAAGGGGCAACACTGCTTCCCGGCTTTGTCGATGCCCATTCGCATTTTGCGATGCGTATGCAAATTGAAACCGGGGTTGATTTGTCTGACCCTGCACATCCCGTAACTGATATTGCCAGTCTGCTGGGCACATTGAAATCGGCGATCGCAGACCGCGGCGTGCAACCCGGGGGCTGGGTTGTCGCGTGGCAATATGATGACGGTAAATTGGCTGAAAAGCGGCATATTACTGCCGCAGAACTGGATAAACTTGGCGATTACCACATTGTTTTGATCCACTTCACAGGTCATGGGCTGGTGGCCAATAGCGC
>JAGWVG010000303.1 GCA_018970965.1 Alphaproteobacteria bacterium
GAAGATGTCGGCGCTATTTTCGGCTGATTTGCGCTGGACCACATTGCTGCTGACGGCGGCCTATTTTCTGCACATCATCACCTTTTATTTCATCCTGAAATGGGTTCCCAAAATTGTCGTGGACATGGGCTTCTCACCCAGCTTGGCGGGCGGGGTGCTGGTATGGGCCAATATTGGCGGATTGGCCGGGTCGCTGCTGCTCAGCGCGCTCAGCGTGCGGCTGCCACTGCGGCGTCTGTTGACGCTGACGATGCTCGCCTCGGCAATTATGATTGCAGTATTCGGCCAGGTTGGGCCAGATTTGGCACAGCTGAAGCTGGCGGCCGCTGCGGGAGGCTTTTTCACCAATGCCAGCGTTGTGGGCCTTTATGCGCTCGTCGCAGCCAGCTTCCCAACATCGGTCCGCGCGGGCGGCACGGGCTTTGTCATTGGCATTGGCCGCGGAGGCGCGGCGCTGAGCCCAATTATCGGCGGACTGTTGTTTTCAGCGGGCCTCTCGCTGCCGGGTGTGGCTGGCGTGATTGCTCTGGGATCGCTGGGGGCCGCGCTTGTTCTGGCGGCTCTCCCCAAATCACAGGCTTAGGCAGCCAGCGCAAAGGTGCGGGCGGACGCCTCAGCCCGCAAATTCTTCCGGCCAATAAAGGCGCATCGGGTTATCGACCAACAGCTTGCGTTGCAGCTCTGCCGTCGGCGCGATTTTGGGGAGGACGTCCACCAACGTGCCATCATCGGGGATGCGGTGTTCCATATTGGGGTGCGGCCAATCTGTGCCCCAGAGAACACGGTCCGGGTAGCGCTCCACAATTGGCCGGACCACGGCCACGAAATCTGCAAAGGGCGGCCCATCCACGGACAGCCGCTCTGCTCCCGACACCTTGGTCCAGATATTGGGGTGGGTATCCAAAAGGTGCTTAAAGGCCGTGATGTCGGCCCCCTCGGGCCCCTGGGAGATATCCGGTCGGCCCATATGGTCGACGACAATTGTTGTCGGGATCGCTTCGAGAAAGGGGATAAGCTCGGCCAGAATATCGGCCTCGAAATAAACGACAACATGCCAGCCAAGCGGCGCAATCCGCCGGGCGATATCCAGAAATTTATCCTTGGGCGCGTTATCCACCAGACGCTTCAAAAAGTTGAAGCGCACGCCGCGAATGCCGCCTTCATGCAGGCGCGCCAGCTCTGCATCCGAAATTTCCGGGTCCACCACGGCCACGCCGCGCGCCTTGCCAGCAGACATCCGGATGCCGTTCAATGTCGCCGCATTATCGACCCCATGGCAGCTCGCCTGAACGATGACGTTGCGCGAAAAGCCAAGATGATCGCGCAGGGCAAAAAGCATTTCGGGCGTTGCATCTTCGGGATGATATTTGGCAAGCGGGCTGAACGGAAATTGCGTCTCCGGCCCAAAAACATGAACATGCGCATCCACCGCGCCGGGCGGCGGTGTAAATGCGGGCTTTGAAGGGCGATCAACCCAAGTCTTGCTCTTGCTCATCCGAAAACCACTCCATCCATCAATTTTCGCGCAGTCCGGAGCAGCGCCGCCGAAACCACTTGCCCGGCCGCATCCAATTCCAGCACACAGCTCATTTCCCCCGTCGGGTGTTCGACCGACAGCGTTTTGCGGGGACCATCTGGGATGTCGGCAACCTGAGCTGCGGGTGAACCCGGAATGAGACAGGCAGTGGCAACGCTCACTGCCCCCAGCACACCAATGGTGGCATGGGCGCGATGCGGGATGAAGCTGCGCACAGTTACCGCACCGCCATTTTTCGGGCGCGCAACAAGCATCATCTTCGGCACGGATTTTTCTGTCACATCGCCGAGGTTCATCTTTGCGCCAACCGCAAGCCGAATGGCTTCAACCTTGGCTTTCAATTTGGTGTCCGCATCCAGAGTGTCACGGTCCTCATAGCCAGTGATGCCAACATCTGCGGCCTTCATGACGACGCAGGGCATGCCATTGTCAATCAGCGTCACCGGTACGCCGTTGATTACATCGACGGCATTACCGCTGGGCAAAAGCGCGCCGCAGGAGGAGCCCGCCGTATCCCGAAATTCCAGCGGCACGGGCGCGTGACTGCCCGGTACACCATCAATGCGGGCACCGCCTTCATAAGTGACGGCCCCACCCGGCGTCTGCACTGTTGCCACGGCGACTTGCCCGGTATTTTCCATGAAGATGGAAACGGGCGTCTCCCCATCCCGCGCGGCAACCAGACCCCGCTCAATGGCGA
>JAGWVG010000304.1 GCA_018970965.1 Alphaproteobacteria bacterium
GTTTTTGCCGAACAACGTGCCCTGCGGGCCACGCAGCACTTCAACACGCTCAACGTCGAACAGATCGCTAAAGCCTTCACCAGCGCGGCTCAGCACCACGCCATCCAGAACGGCCGCGACTGACGGTTCAGCCGCAATTGAGAAGTTGATCGTGCCCACGCCGCGCAGGAAGAGCGCCTGGTTCAGCGTTGTTCCCGCCTTGCGGAAGTTCATCGACGGAACGAGATACTGGGCATTTTCCAGCGTCAGGCCACCGCTATTGGCAAGTGCCGCTGCCGACACAACCGAAATAGCAACCGGAACTGACTGCAGATTTTCTTCACGCTTTTGCGCGGTGACGATGATATCCCCTGCAGCCGACGCATCGTCAGCAGCTTGGGCATAGGCCATAGCCGGCATCGTGAGTGCCATTGCAGCACTGGCGAGCACGGCGGAACGAATAAGCTTCATGTTGTTCCTCCCTTCGAATCGAGTGGTAGATCGACTATCTTATACTCTACCATTTCAGTCGACATTAAATTCCGGCTGCCGACCAGACCGGTCCCCTCAAAAACCAAGTTCACGCATCTCAACGACACGCTTTTCACGCGCGCTGATTTCTGCGGCCATGCCAATAGCCACAGCCCGCAGACCATCATCCGCTGTCACTTCCACAGGGCCTTCCCCGCGGACAGCAGCGATGAATTTCTGGTGTTCATAATAGGTTGAGCCATGATGGCTCCCTGCCTTCAAGGCAGCCTCATCAACTGGCACGTGAACCCGCTCAGGCGTTTTGGCGTTGCGAAAACCGGTGCGCGGGCTGAAAATCAAGTCACCTGATGGGATGAGGCACTCAAGCCGAGCTTTATCCCCCACAGCACAAATCTCTTCCTGATTTTCTGCGCCATCGGCAAACATCGACAGATCCAGCATGGCGCGGACACCATTGGCGAAGTCCACAGTGGTGAAGCTGTTATCGATAATGTCAGGGCGACGGCCATTATAGGCCTCGTCGAGATGGTTCACATCCATCGCGCCCGAACAATAGACACGCACGGCCTCTGATTGGGTGATCAGCCGCATCAAATCAAAAAAGTGGCAGCATTTCTCAACCATTGTGCCGCCGGTATTTTCTGCGAAGCGATTCCAATTACCCACCTTTTCCAAGAAGGGGAAGCGATGTTCACGAATGCTCAGCATTTTCAGCGCGCCAATGCGCCCGCCATGAACTTGCTCAATGAAAGCGGCCGCTGGCGGCATGTAGCGATATTCCATCGCCGTCCAGAAAATGCCCGAATGGCTTTTGACGCGCTCAGCAATCCAGCGGGCATCATCAATGGTCGTGGCCAACGGCTTTTCACACAAAATATGCAAGCCCGCATCAAATAGCGGCTCCAGGACCGAACGATGGGTGAAGTTGGGGCTCGCCACAATCACGGCATCAACCAACCCCGAAGCTGCAAGCTCTGCTGATGAGGCGAAAGTCTTCACGCCATCCGCTTGATCGCCGAGTGCCGATTTTGCCCAGCCGAGCGAGGTTTCAACAGGATCCGCCAGCGCCGTTACAACCGCCCCCGGGGTAATTGCCAGATTGTGGATATGTTCCACACCCATCATTCCCGAGCCAACAAGGCCGTAGCGAACCATGATCTCTCCCGCGCATTTCCGTTATGACAACGATGTCTGAAATGCGTTTCTCTCTCAATTACAAGACGAAGGCAAGCAAGAGGTGCATAGCCGCACCAATGTGCGCGGCCAGTGTGGCCGCCATGCAACAAATTTGACCTGCACACTTTCCATGCTAGCCTTCACCCATGCGGGTAACGATTAAAGATGTATCGCGGGTAGCGGGTGTGTCGATCAAGACAGTTTCCCGTGTCCTCAATAAAGAAAAATATGTGCGGGAGGAAACCAAGCGCCGCGTGGAAGAGGCCGTGGCGGCGCTCAATTTCAGCCCCAGCCTCGCCGCAAGAACCCTTGCGGGCCGTCGGTCCTTCCAGATCGCGCTGCTCTATGACAATCACAGCCCACATTATATCCACCAGGTGCAAGAAGGCGTGTGGGCGCGGACGCGCGAGGAAGGCGTGCGCATGTTGGCCCAACCCGTCGACGTTGCCTCTCCGAATTTGGCCGTGGAAGTCGGTGGATTAATTGATGAAACGCATGTCGATGGCATCATCCTCTCTTCCCCCGTTACCGATGCGCCCGAAGTTCTGGCAGAGCTAGAGCGCCGAAATATCCGCTTTGTCCGCATTTCT
>JAGWVG010000027.1 GCA_018970965.1 Alphaproteobacteria bacterium
GGATGACGCCAGAAACCAAAATGATTGATCAGCCCATTACGATCAATGGCTGGAGCCCGCGCAACAATAGCAAGGAATATCGCGGCGAAATGACGCTGCGGACGGCCTTCACTTATTCAATTAACACAATTGCCGCACAAATTGGCCAACAAGTGGGCACAGAGGCGATTGCCGCTGTTGCCCGTCGGCTGGGGCTGACAACGCCGATTAACACCCAGCCTTCTATGGTGCTTGGCACCTCGGATGTGCGGCTGATTGATCTGACGCGCGCGTTTAATGTCATCAACGCAAAGGGCAAATCGGTTGCGCCTTATGGGATCGTCAAAGTCACGTCGACGCGAGGAGATGTGCTCTATGAGCGCCCCAAGGCGGAAGAACTGCAAGTGGTGGACCCTTGGGTCGCCGCCGGCATGACAGATATGATGCAAACCGCGGTCAGCGCAGGCACGGGCCGTGCGGCACAAATTGGTCGCCCCGTTGCTGGCAAAACAGGCACCACCAGCTCAAACAAGGATGGCTGGTTTGTCGGGTTTTCAAGCGGCCTGACAACGGGCGTGTGGATGGGGCGCGATGATGCAAAGCCCGTGCGCGGCTTACAGGGCGGGCGGGCCCCTGCGACCGCTTTTGCAGCCTTTATGTCGCAAGCCGTTGCCAATCGCCCGGTGGAGAAATTTGAAACTGGCGTCACGCTTCCTGAGTGGCTTTTGGAAAGCGATGAAGAGGCCTATTTAGGCGATACGGGCAATATGGCGGGTGATCCGCTTCAAGACCCTGCTTCAGGCGCTCAAGCGACACCCGATGAAGAAGCGGAATATCGCCGGATTATTGACGAGGCAACGCGGCGCGACGCTCAGCCAGTTCGGCCCAATGTGGCGGCGCGGCCCGCCACAAGCAGCCAACGCACTCCGCCGCCCGTCAGCAACGCCTCTGGCGCTGCCCGGCGCGACACTCAATCGACACGGCCAAACCAGTAAAGTCGCGCGCCGTTGCGGCGCAGCCATTCGCGCGCGGGGGCGGGATCGCCCTCATATAATTTTGCCGCCAGCGCATGAAAGGCGCGGCTGTGGTCCATATGGACGCGGTGTGCCAACTCATGCGTTACAGTTGCACGACGGACATATTCGGGCGCCAGGATCAGCCGCCAGCTATACCGAATATCTCCGGTGCTAGAGCAGCTGCCCCAGCGTGATTTTGGGTCACCCACCCCGATGCTGGCCACATGCAATCCGTGTCGCTGGGCAATGTCACGCGTTTCCGTCTCAAGCAGCACATGCGCTTGGCTCCGCAGCCAGCGGAGCAGCCGCGAGGCTAAAAGATCACGTGGCCCGCCAATCCATAGCTCGCCATCCTTTAGCTTGGGTGTGCGCGGATGCGTCTCTGCCCAATTCAGGATGAATTCTGCGCCCCCAAAAGGCACAATCATGCCCGGTTCAATTGGCCAGGGCTGAGGAAGACGCGCACGCTGACGCGCAATCCAGCCTTGATGCGCCTCGGCCCATTCAAGCGCGGCAGAGAGCGAGGCGCGGCTGGGCAGAACAAGCCGAACACGCCCGCTGCGCGGATCAACGGACAATTTCATCCGCCGCGCCGTCGCCTTACGGACAATGTCCAGATCTTCGATCATGCGTCCGAGCCGGGCCAGCGCTCAACAATATGGTTTTCAAGGTCGCCGGCATCGACCTCAGAGATTGTCCACCCCCGCGTCGACATGCCCCGGCGGTGAATTTCTTCGCGGTCGCCACACACCAGATAATGCCAATCGGGCAGCGGCTTATTTTCAGCGCGCAGCCGATAGGCGCAACTGGGCGGCAACCAGTCCAGCTCTTGCAAACGCGCGGGCGTCAGCCGGATGCAATCGGGCACCTGCGCAAAGCGGTTTTTATAATCTGAACAACGCCCCATCCGCCGATCCAGCAGCCGGCACGCGACATTGGTCGGATAAATTTCGCCCGTATCTTCATCTTCCAGCTTATTGAGGCAGCATCGGCCACAGCCGTCGCACAGCGATTCCCATTGCGCCCGGTCAAGCGCGGAAAGCGGCGTATCTTCCCAATAGCGTCCAGCCATAGCGGGCCTATTTTACCCAGCGGGCAAGCTCAGTTGCCATGTCCTTGGCGGCCGTCTCTCCCGCATTTTGGGGCATGATGGCAATCGGCTCGCCTTGCGGGCCATAAAGCACAATCATCCGCGCATGATCGACCAAATAGGCGCCATCTGCATTGGGCTTGGCACGCATAAAGGCGATGCCATAACGCTGTGCCACATCATCAATCTGCGCAACGCTGCCTGTCAGTCCAACCATGCGCGGATGGAAGTTGCTGACAAATTGCTTGAGAACCGCCGGCGTATCGCGGGCAGGATCTACAGTGATGAAAATCGGGACCACCTTCAGCGCGCGCGCTTTATCCTCGGCCTCAAACAGCCGTAACGCCCGGCCCATGACCTGCGCATCCACCGGGCAGACATCGGGGCAAAAGCTATATCCAAAATAAATAAGCCGATATTTTCCGGCAAAATCCTTATCGGTGACGGTCTTGCCCTCTTGATTGATGAGCGAGAAGGCACCCCCCATGCGGGCGCCTTGCAAGGGCGGCGCTTCGCCTTCGGGGGTCACCGCGCTACAGGCGGTCAAGAGAACAAGCGCCAAGGGCGCGAAGAGTGACTTGAATTTGTTCATGGCCCGGCTAGCCTTGCTCTGCTAGGCGGCAGGACGCAAGCGGCGAATAATGGCTTATTTGGGGCATATCGACATGAAGAAGACACTCGCGATACTCGTGGCGCCTTTGTTGCTTTGGCCCAGCATCGCCAGCGCGCAATTTTCTGACAGCTATAATTTCCTGAAAGCCGTCAAAGATCGGGATGGGAATAAGGCGACTGACATTCTCAGCAAGCCCGGGTCTGTCATTGTCGATACGCGCGACACATTGTCGGGGGAAACCGCCCTGCATATTGTTGTCAAACGCCGCGATATGACATGGTTGTCGTTCTTGCTCGCCCGTGGTGCAAAGCCCGATATTCGCGATGGTGCGGGCAATACGCCGTTAATTGCCGCAACAGTGATTGGCTTTGCAGAAGGCGCTGATTTGCTTTTGAAGCGGGGCGCGCAAGTCGATGCCACCAATGGCCAGGGCGAAACCCCACTGATTCTTGCGGTTCAGGCGCGTGACATCACCATGGTGCGCCTGCTGCTGGCGGCTGGGGCCAATCCTGCAAAGACGGATCGGGCAACTGGGCTATCCGCGCTGGAGCATGCCGCGCGCGACAATCGCGCAGCTGTCATCCTTAAGCTGTTACAAGAAGCGAAACCGGCCAAGCCTGTCGCTGGCCCGCGCTAAGGCACAGCGGCGTTAGATCCGTTCGCCAGACAAACGCTGGCAAATGAGATCCAGCTGATCAAGCGAAGAATACGCCAAGGTCACCGTGCCGCCGCGCGCGCCATGGCCGATGCGGACTTTGAGCCCCAACATATCGCCCAATTGGCGTTCGAGAGCAGCAATATCCGTTTCTTGCGCCATTGGCGGGCGGGCTGTGCCGCGCGCATGTGGTGCGCGTGACGTCTTTGCGAGCTTTTCGGTTTCCCGCACGGAAAGGCCGCGCGCAATCACCTCTCGGGCAACGGACTCTGGGTTTTCGCACTGCAAAAGCGCGCGGGCATGTCCCATGGTCAGCTGGCCCGCCACCAGCCAGTCGTGCACCGCCGTCGGCAAGTTCCGCAACCGCATCAAATTGGCAATGTGGCTGCGCGATTTGCCCACAATTCGGCCGAGTTCCTCTTGGCTATGGCCATAGTCTTGGATCAGGCGGCGATACGTCTCGCCCTCTTCCCATGCATTCAGCTGTTCGCGCTGGATATTTTCCACCAGAGCAATTTCAAGCGCGGTTCGATCATCAAATTCTTTAACAATTACAGGTACTTGATGCAGATGTGCGCGTTGCGCCGCGCGCCAACGGCGCTCCCCCGCAACGATTTGGAAGTGCGTCCCCATATCGCGAACGACAATGGGCTGAAGCACCCCAAGCGCCGTGATGGACCGCGCAAGTTCATCCAATGCCTCATCATCAAAATTGCGGCGCGGCTGATTGGGCAAAGGCTGTAAATTGGCAATCGGAATCAGGCGGATACCATCAGGCATCGACCCGGCATCCGCACGACCTGAGACGGCACTGGCCGTTTCAGCCTGAATTTCACCGAGAAGCGAGGATAATCCACGCCCTAAGCCGGTGCGCTTTTTGGGAAGCTGGGTGTCTTCGGTCATGCAGCAACTTTCACTTTGGGCAGGCGCGCAACGACTTCGCGTGCAAGCGCCATATAGGCTTCTGATCCCGAACAGCGGTGATCATAAATCAACGCAGGCAAGCCATGGCTTGGCGCTTCTGACAGGCGCACATTGCGCGGAATAACGGTGGTAAAGACCGCATCGCCCAAGCAGGCGCGCACATCTTCAGCCACAAGTTCGGTCAGCCGATTGCGGCGATCATACATGGTGAGCACCACGCCCAGCATCGAAAGCCCCGGATTATACGTCGCACGGATCCGTTCAAAAGTTTGGAGGAGCTGGCTTAAGCCTTCGAGCGCAAAAAATTCGCACTGAAGCGGAACGAGCAGAGAATGCGCCGCCACAAGGCCATTGACTGTCAGCAGGCCGAGAGAGGGTGGACAATCAATAATCGCCACATCCCATTTGCCCGCGGGCGCTGCATCCAAAGCGGCTTTTAAGCGGTGCGCGCGCTGATCGGCATCGACCAGCTCAACCTCGGCCCCCGAAAGATCAACCGTCGCGGGCAGAACGGAAAGATTAGGAATGCGCGTGGCAATAGCGGCATCCCCAAGGGCTGCTTCACCCATTAAGACATCATAGCTTGTCTGGTTCCGCTGGCTTTGGCTAACGCCCAAGCCTGTAGAGGCATTGCCCTGCGGATCCAAATCGACAAGCAAAACACCCCAACCAATGGCCGCAAGCGCCGTTGCGAGGTTGATTGCGCTGGTCGTTTTGCCCACGCCCCCTTTTTGGTTGGCCACTGCGATCCGGATCATGCCGCCTTCGCCTTCCTCACATTCTGGGCGACGAGAATAGCCGCCTCGGAATCAGTGATACTCTGTTTCACGTGAAACACAGCTTGCCATGTTGCACGTGCCGTTTCCACTTCTTCGGCTGCTGACCGGCCCTTTGGCAAGAGCCAAAGCGTCTTTGGCGTGGCAAAGCGGTGGGCAAGATCAAATAATTTGGGCAAGGGCGCAAAGGCGCGCGCGGTGATGATGGCAGCGGGCGGCAAGCGCAGCGCCTCCACTTTGCAGCCATGAACAACGGCTTGATCCAGCGCGAGCGCCTGCACCACGCGGTTCAAAAAGCCAATGCGCCCGCGCCGCTCTTCCACCATATGCACCGGGCGATTGCCTAAAATCGCCAAAACAATCCCAGGAAGGCCTGCCCCCGCGCCCAGATCTAACCAAGGGCCGTCCGGCGCGCCCTCAATATGCGTCAATAATTGCGCACTATCGACAATATGCCGCGTCCAAAACACGTCAAATGTGGACCGCGCAATCAGGTTTTGATGTGCTGTTTCGGCGAGAACCATCTCGCGATAGCTGTCTAAGCGCGCCAATGTTTCACGTGAAACATGCAACGTTTCCGTCAGCCATGCCTTGGCGTCGTCTTCCGTCATGCGGCCACCGATGCGTGGCGCTTCGCAGCGACCAAAATCGCGGCCAGCGCTGCGGGCGTTATGCCCTGCACGCGCTCAGCAGCGCCGAGCGTGGCGGGCTGCGCGGCGTGCAACCGTTCAACCATTTCGTTTGAGAGGCCCGGCACGGCCGAGAAATCGACACCGGCCAATGCGATGGATTCATTTGCGCGCATCTCGCGAATCTCCGCCTCTTGCCGCGCAATATAGGGCGCGTAGCGCGCATCCTCGAGCATTTCCGCCAAAAGCGCGTCAGATACGGCATCCACATCGGGACAAATCTGCAGCAATTGTGCGCGCGTTGGGCTCAAAAAGCGCAGCCAATCGAACAGGCTCTGACGCTCTCCCCTGTCGCGCACAGTAAGGCCAATGTCCGCAAGTTCCGCGCCCGATACGCAGCGATCTAAGGCAGACCGGAGATTTGCGCGCTGTGTTTCACGTGAAACAAACCAGTCCCGCCGGTCGGCACTTACACAGCCCATCTCAAGCGCCAGCGGGGTTAGGCGTGTCGCGGCATTATCGGCCCGCAAGCGCAGACGATATTCTGCACGCGCTGTGAGCATGCGATACGGCTCAGTAATGCCTTGCAAGACAAGATCATCGATCATGACACCAATGTAAGAGCTTGCCCGATCGAGCACCAAAGAAGGTCGGCCCAGGGCGCGCGCGGCTGCGTTAAGCCCGGCAATCAGCCCTTGAGCGGAGGCCTCTTCATAACCCGTTGTGCCATTGATTTGGCCGGCACAGAAAACGCCCGGCAATTCTCGAATTTCCAAACTGGCGTGAAGCGCCCGCGGATCAATATGGTCATATTCGACCGCATAGCCCGGCTGCGCGATACGCACCGATTCGAGCCCCGGGATTGTTTTGAGAAAGGCGGCTTGCACATCCGCCGGCAGCGATGTGGAGATGCCGTTCGGGTAAACCAAGGGATCATCCAGACCCTCGGGCTCTAAGAAAATCTGATGCCCGTCCCGATCGCCAAAGCGGTGGATCTTATCTTCAATCGACGGGCAATAGCGCGGCCCCTGCCCCTCAATTGCCCCAGAAAAGAGCGGAGAGCGGTCCAAGGCCGCGCGGATGACATCATGCGTTGCCTGCGTTGTCCGCGTGATCGCGCACCAAAGCTGAGGCGCGCTTCGACCGGGGGTCATGTCAGAAAAGGTCCAGTCACCCGCGTCTGACGGTTGGATATCCAGCGCCGCCCAATTGATGGTGCGGCCATCAAGCCTTGGGGGCGTCCCCGTCTTCAACCGCCCCATGGGCAGGTTGAGCGCGCGCAACTGCGTGCCCAGCGACACAGCCGCCTCTTCCCCCACACGTCCACCAACAGTCCGCTCTTCTCCGCAGAACATCTTGCCGTTGAGGAATGTCCCGGTGGCCAAGACAATGGCGCGCGCCGACAGCGTCTCACCCGAGCTGAGGACAAGCCCGCGGACAGACTCACCATCCATGGCCAAGGCCTGCGCCTCGGCCTCGATAATCTCAAGCCCAGGCTGCGCCGCTAATAATTGGTGGATGGCAGCCTTAAACAGCTTGCGATCCGCCTGAATCCGCGGGCCCTGCACAGCTGCGCCCTTTGATCCGTTGAGCATACGATAATGGATGGCCGCCGCATCAGCCGCCCGCGCCAATATGCCGTCAAAGGCATCCACCTCGCGGACCAAATGCCCCTTGCCCAGCCCGCCAATCGCCGGATTGCACGACATGGCGCCAATCATATCGCGACGAAAGCTGATCAGAGCCGTTCGCGCACCCATGCGCGCGGCAGCTGCAGCCGCCTCGCAGCCCGCATGGCCGCCGCCCACAATGATGACATCAAAAGCCCGACTCATGCTCTTGGCGCTACGCAGGAGCGTGCGTCAGGTCAAATATGTTTCACGTGAAACACGGGGCAGATGCGCAAATTACTTACCGATGCAAAATGTACCGAACAGTGCATCAAGCAGCGATTCCACACCTGCACGACCCGTCAATGCGTGCATATGTGCGCGGGCCAGTCGCAAACATTCGGCCCGAATAAGCAAATCATCCGTGCCAAGCGCCTCATCCAACTGCGCGGTTATATCTCTCAGAATGGCGCGATGCCGGGCATTCAGCGCCAAGGCCCCAGGACGCGGCAACACGGCCTTGGCCCGCGCCACCAGGGACTCGCGCAGTGCCGGCAAGCCCATTCCCGTCACAGTTGATACAGCAAGGCCCGGGCGGCCTGCGGGCTCCACATCGGCGCGCGCGGCGATCACCATGGCGTTTAAAGGTGCGGCCTCTGCCGGACCAAGCCATAAGAGAATATCTGCCTCCGCCATTGCGGCGCCCGATCTTGCAATGCCAATCGCCTCCACTTCGTCCGCCGTCTCATCGCGCAGACCGGCTGTATCGATTAAAAGCAAAGGTAGGCCATCCAGCGCGATTGGGGCTTCGATCCGATCACGCGTTGTGCCGGCAATCGGCGTTACAATCGCCGCTTCCCGCCCTACTAAATAATTGAAAAGGCTTGATTTTCCAGAATTTGGAGGACCTGCCAGAACCACGCGCACCCCATCACGCAGGCGTTCAGCGGGCGGGGCCTGTTCCAGATTTTTCAACGCATTGCGCAGATCAACCAGACCTGAAAGGTCCGGCGCCGTCTCCCCCACATCCCCTTCATCCGAAAAGTCGAGCAGCGCCTCAAGCCGCGCCGATTCCGCAAGCAGCGTGCGTTCCCAAGTGCTGACAAGCTGGCCCAACCCGCCTTCGGCCAACACAAGCGCAGATTGGCGCTGCGCCTCCGTCTCTGCGGCCAACAAGTCGGCCAGCCCTTCGGCCTCGGCAAGGTCGATACGGCCATTCTCAAACGCACGGCGCGTAAACTCCCCCGCTTTTGCGGGCCGACAGCCCGGCTGCCGCGCCAATTCTGCGAGCATGGCGGCAACCACTGCGCGGCCCCCGTGGAGATGAAATTCAGCCAAATCTTCGCCCGTTGCCGTCTTCTGGCCCGGAAACCACAAGACCAGCGCATCATCCAACGGCGCGCCACTCTCATCGCGCAATCGCCGATAACTGGCACGGCGCGGCGGCGGCAAATCACCCGATAGGCGCGCCAACACAGGCCCAGCCTGCGGCCCGCTCACTCGCACAATGGCAATGCCCGCAGGGACAGAGCCGCTCGACAGCGCAAAAATAGTCTCAATCTCGGGCATAGGGTGGTCTGGCCGCGTTCACGCCCTAGTCGCGCTTGGGGGGCGTTGAGATGCCCTTCATCAAATTGCTGACAAAATCCATGCCCGCAGCCCCGCCTGGCACCCAATTCCGGATCATGCCTTCCATGGCATCAGGTGTTAAGCCTTTGGCCATCGTCTCTTTCATCTGGTCAAGATACGCCTGATGAAGCTCTGTCAAATCGGGCAGGCCCACCAATCGGCGGACTTCTTCAGGCGTGCAATCTACCTCAATATTGAATTTCATGGCCATCTCTCCCTTGAGGTGCCGTCAAAATCGTTCCATCTGTGCGCCATGCGCCGCCTCTCCGCAACTGCCTGTTTTGAGAGCCCCATTGGGAGCATCCAATTGCGCGCGGATGAGACGGCGCTGCTCGACGTTAAAATTCTGCCTGCCCGCACCTCTGACGCGATGACAGGCGCCGCCGCGCACCCCATTTTATCGACCGCGCTGCACCAAATGGCGCAATGGTTTAATGGAGAGCGAACGCATTTTGATCTGCCGCTCGTGCCGCTTATGGGCGCAGAAGGCCAAATGCTGCGCGAAGCCATTGCCGCAATTCCCTATGGCGAAACGCGCAGCTATGGCGCGGTCGCCACCAGCTGCGGTTCAATTGCGCGCGCCGTGGGCCAAGCCTGCAAAACCAATGCCTATCCGCTGATCATCCCCTGCCACCGCGTAACATCGGCGGCGGGTCCGGAATATTATTCTGCGGGCGATGGGCCGCGCACCAAAAGCTGGCTGCTCGACTTTGAATATAACCACCTACCCCCCGAAAAGAGGACCAGATTGCTATGAGCATGACCAAAATTGGCGATATGAATGTCTATGTGGCCGCGCCCGCAAACGCGCCCAAAGCCGCGATCCTCGTCGTTCCTGAAATCTTTGGGTTGAATGAGGGCATCCGCCGCAAATGTGATGGCTGGGCCGCCAAGGGCTATCTTGCCGTCGCCATTGATATCTTCTGGCGCTTTGCCCCCGGTGTTGAGTTGAACCCGGATATTGAGGCGGAATTGAACGAGGCTTTTGGCTATTTTCAGCAATATAATCCTGATGATGGCGTGCTGGATATTGAGGCGACAATCAAAGCCATTCGCCACGGCCTCGGCGATTATGCGCCCGTCGCGCGCGTCGGCCTGGTTGGCTACTGCTTGGGCGGCCGCCTTGCCTATATGGCGGCCACGCGCACCGATGTGGACTGCGCCGTTGGCTATTATGGTGTGATGATTGATACAATGCTGAGCGAAAGCCACGCCATTGCCAATCCATTGATGCTGCATATTCCCACGGCAGATCATTTTGTGGGGCCAGAAGCGCAAGCAGCCATCCATGCGGGGCTTGATGCACACCCCAAGGTCACGCTTCATGACTATGAAGGGTTGGACCATGGCTTTGCCGCAGAAATGGGCAATCGCCGCAACGCGGCAGGCGCTCAGCTTGCCGATGGGCGAACCGAGGCATTTTTTGCGCAACACCTCAGTTGATCGCGAGCGATTATTCTGGGCGCTGCCGGAGAGCAGGCCCAGAATATCTCTTGGTGTGATTCCATGCGTTGACAGTCACATCATAATGTGATGATATCATTTTATGTCGACACAACTCATCGAAAAGCTTCGCAAGCTCGTGACCGAAGGCGGCCTGTCCCGCTCGGGTCTCGCCCGCGCCGCCGGTCTTCATGCCAATACGCTGCGCGATTTGGATCAGCCCGATTGGAACCCAACGGCAGAAACGCTCCGCAAGCTGGAAGCCTATTTGTTTGCAGCAGATGACAGCCCAGCCTTGGTGCCGATTGAAGAGATTATTGAAGAAGCACGCAATGGCCGCATGTTCATTCTTGTCGATGATGAAGATCGCGAAAATGAAGGTGATTTGGTCATCCCTGCGCAAATGGCGACACCCGATGCCATCAACTTCATGGCAACGCATGGCCGTGGCCTGATCTGCCTGACGCTCACCAAGAAGCGGGTGGATGAATTGGGGCTGGAATTGATGAGCCGCGCCAATGGGACACGGCATGAAACCGCCTTCACCACATCTATCGAAGCACGCGAAGGTGTCACCACGGGCATCTCAGCGGGGGATCGCGCTCGCACTGTGTCCGTCGCGATTGATGCCTCTAAGGGCCGGGATGATATTGTAACCCCGGGCCATGTCTTTCCGCTCATCGCGCGCGATGGCGGTGTTCTGGTGCGCGCTGGCCATACCGAAGCCGCAGTTGATATTTCACGGCTCGCAGGCCTTAACCCATCGGGCGTGATCTGCGAGATCATGAAGGATGATGGCACGATGGCGCGCATGGATGACCTTGTCCATTTCGCGCGGATGCACAATTTGAAGATGGGCACGATCCGCGATCTCATCGAATATCGCCGCAAGCATGACCATCTCGTAGAATGTGTGTCGGAAGCGCCTTTTGTCTCAGATTATGGCGGAGAATGGATCGCCAAAACCTATCGCAACAAAGTCGATGGTTCTGTGAACATCGTGCTGCA
>JAGWVG010000028.1 GCA_018970965.1 Alphaproteobacteria bacterium
TCGGCATTTTCGGGCATAGATGCGCTGTGCATAAAGGATTCGCCTTGCCATTTGATCGCGACCAGCTGGATCGCTTTGCCATTGGGCTTTCCAGCCTGTGCGTGGCGCATTGCGTTGCCTCGTCGATTATTTTGGCGGTTATGGCATCCGCTGGCGGCCTTCTGTTGCATCCGCTGATCCATGAAATTGGCCTAGTCCTTGCCATTCTGCTGGGCTTGGTCGGTCTCGGGCGTGGTGCGCTGACGCATGGGGCCCGTTTGCCAGCTGGGCTCGGCTTGGCAGGATTGGGGTTGATGGCTTTTGCACTGACCCAGCCGCATGATGGCAGCGAGGCGCTGTTCACCATTTTGGGCGCAACGCTTTTGGCGATTGGCCATTATCTCAACCGCAAGGCCTTCGTCTAAACACCTCCATCCGGCGGTGGCTTGCGATCCACTGCGTCTGGTCATAATCTGACCTTATGGGGCACCCTCGTCATCATCATGATCTGCCGGCCGGCGATGCGCTGGTCGATGCCGCACGCAACGCCATGGCGCGGTCAGGCGAACAATGGACGGCTATGCGCGCGAGTGTCTTTGACGCGCTGGCGAGCTTTGAAAAGCCCGCTTCGGCCTATGACATTGCTGAGGCTGTTTCAGCAGCCCAAGGCCGCCGCGTCGCCGCCAATAGCGTCTATCGCATTCTGGACCTGTTCGTTTCTGCCAATGTCGCGACGCGCGTGGAAAGTGCCAACGCTTATATTGCCAATGCGCATCCCAATTGCGCGCATGATTGCATCTTTCTGGTCTGTGACGATTGCGGAGCAACCACGCATATCGATGATGATCAGATTGCCGCCAGCGTTCGCGCAGCTGCCCGCAAAGCGGGGTTTGAGCCCAAACGGCCCGTTGTGGAAGTGCGCGGCAGCTGTCCCGATTGCCAATAAGGCGCAGCGTGATCTGTCAGCGTATTTAGCGCTTTTCAGCGGCATCGGGCCGCGACCAAACACGCTGCCCGCCCACCCAGCTTTCAAACACTTTGGCCCCGCGCAGTGCGTCAGGGGCCGCCGTCAGCGGATCAACATCTAACAAGATGAAATCAGCCCAAAGGCCAGGGGCAAGCCGTCCAACACGGCCCTCGGCAAAGCTGGCATAAGCCGCCCCAGTTGTGAAACCCGCCAAGGCATCTGCGCGCGTCACCCGCTCTTCAGGCCGCCAACCGCCCGGCGGCGCGCCACGGGCATCTTGCCGCGTAAAAGCGGCGGCAAGACCAGCAAACGGGTCCGGGCTTTCCACCGGAGTGTCCGATCCAAAAGCCAACCGAACGCCTGCCAATTGCATGGAATGCCACGCATAGGCACCCGTCAATCGGCCATTGCCCAGCCGCGCCTCGGCCATTAGCCGATCACTTGTCTGATGCACGGGCTGCATCGAAGCAATGACACCCAATTGTGCAAAACGCGGGATATCCGCTGGATCTACAATTTGGGCATGCTCAATCCGCCAGCGCCGATCGCCGCCATAGCTCTCTGACAGATCAGCAATGGCATTCAGCACCTGCGCATTGGCCGCATCGCCAATTGCGTGGACCGCAATTTGAAAACCATCCATTGCCGCCCGGCTCATCAAATTGCGCAGCTTTGCATCATCCAGAAACTGCAAGCCCAGCTCGGTGGGCTTATCGGCATAAGGCTGTTTCAGCCATGCCCCGCGCGAGCCCAATGCACCATCGGCATAAAGCTTCACACCCGCCATGCGCAGCTTATCGCCATAAAGCCACGGCGTTGGTTCACCCGCTGTAATCTGCGCCATCGGTTCAATACTGGCCGAATAGCTGAAGATGCGTGTGCGCAACCACCCTGCATCGCCCGCGCGGCGGAAGGTCAGCCAATCGGCCACGCTGGTGCCCATGTCGGCAATGCTCGTAATGCCCAGCGACAAAAACAAGTCTTGCGCCTTGGCCAGAGCCAAGTCCCGATCCTTCGCTACGGGTTGCGGCACATGCGCTTCCACCAACTGCGTCGCAGCATCGACAAACACGCCACTCGGCTTGCCATCGGCGATTTGCACTTGCCCACCTGCGGGGCTTTTTGTTGTGGCCGTGATGCCCGCTGCGGCCATTGCAGCACTATTTGCCCAACCTGCATGGCCATCGACCCGTGCCAGCCATACAGGTCGATCAGCAACCGCGGCATCTAACTCTGCTGCGGTTGGAAAGCGGCCAAGGCCCCAAATTTCCTGATTCCAACCACGCCCCAAAATCCATTTCCGATTGGGATTGGCGCGCGCATAGGCGGCAATTTTGGCTTGCGCTTCGGCAAGACTGTGCGTGTCAGACAGGTCGAGCGTCAGCTGTTGAAAGCCCAGCTCCATAACATGGCCATGCGCATCTATCAGGCCCGGCAGAAGAACTTTGCCTTGGCCGTCGAGCCGCGCATCAAACACTTCTGGCGGCGCGTTTTTCTTCCGCTTTGCACGCGGTGCCTCGGCTTGGGCATCGGGCCCAGGGATCAGCCGTGCGATTTTCCCATCGCGCCCAATGACCAACCCCGTAAAGCGCACCACCTCGCCCTGTGCGTTCAAGGTTACGCCGCGGACATTTTCAATCAGCGTGTCTGCCGCCGCTGGGGCTGCAACCAGCGCGGCTAAGGCGCACGCCAAGAGCCGCTTCATTTTGCCTTCAACCGGCGGATCAGCGCACTGGTATCCTGACGGCCACCGCCCATGTCCTGAACTTCCGCATAAAATTGATCGATCAGCGCTGCGAGCGGCAACGTCGCACCATTGGCCCGTGCCTCTTCAAGCGCAAGACCCAAATCCTTGCGCATCCAATCGACGGCAAAGCCAAAATCAAACTCATCGCGCGCCATGGTTTCCCAGCGATTGAGCATTTGCCAGCTGGACGCTGCGCCGCCCGAGATCGATTCAAACACCTTGTCCAAATCAAGCCCCGCGGCCTGCGCAAAGCGCATCGCCTCTGACAGGCTCTGGATAATACCGGCAAAGGTGATTTGATTGACCATCTTGGTCGTCTGGCCCGCGCCTGACGGGCCAACATGGACAATCTTTTTGGAATAGGCCTGCATATAGGGCGTGGCAGCAGCAATGGCGTCATCACGGCCGCCACACATCAACGTCAACGTGCCTTGTTCCGCGCCGATCTGCCCGCCGGTGACGGGGGCGTCGACAACCATCACGCCCGATCCTTTGGCTTCTACCGCCAATTGCCGGGCTATCCGGGCAGATACCGTTGTGTGATCGACAAAAACGCTGCCCGATTTCATGGTGCGAAACGCGCCATCGCGGCCCATTGTGACGGCTGCCAAATCCTCATCCGTACCGACACAGCTGATGACAGCCTCTACGCCATCTGCCGCTTCTGCGGGGGAGTTTGCCACGCGTCCACCATGCGCTGCGACCCAAGCCTCTGCCTTGGTGCGGGTGCGGTTATAGACAGTCAGCTCATGCCCTGCATGGGCCAGATGCCGGGCCATGGGGCCGCCCATTACCCCAAGACCGATAAATGCCAGTTTTGCCATAGCCCCTTCTTTAAGCAGAGAATGCGTCCCGCGCCAGCCCATCACGGCACACGGATCGCCCCGCGCCATTGTGCCATGACCCATGTTGAGCGGACATGCGTTTCTTTTCGCGCCATCCTGGGCTAAGCGCAGCCCATTATGGCAGACCAAGACATGCTCCCCGTCACCCTCGCCGATGTCCGTGCCGCGCATGAGCGCATTCGCGACTCGATTGTCCGCACGCCCACGCTGCACAGCCAAACTTTGTCGCAAGTGACGGGAGCCAATGTCTGGCTGAAATTTGAAAACCTTCAGTTTACTGCGGCTTACAAGGAGCGTGGGGCGCTAAATCGCTTGCTGCAATTGGGCGATAATGCCCTCAAAGCAGGCGTCATCGCCGCATCGGCAGGCAATCATGCGCAAGGCCTTGCCTATCATGGCAAGCGACTGGGCGTGCCTGTCACCATTGTTATGCCCAAGCCGACTCCAATTGTTAAAGTCATGCAAACGCAAAGCCACGATGCACGCGTCGTGCTGTTTGGCGAGACCTATGATCAGGCCTATGCGCATGCCCGCGAGCTGGAGAAGGCAGAGAATCTGACCTTCGTCCACCCCTTTGACGAGCCCGAAATTATTGCAGGGCAAGGCACTCTGGCTTTGGAAATGCTGGAGGATGCCCCCGAGATTGATTGTTTTGCCGTGCCCATTGGCGGCGGCGGCCTGATTTCGGGTGTGTCCACTGTTGCGAGGGCATTAAAGCCAGAAGCGCAGGTGATTGGCGTGCAGGCAGAACTCTTCCCCAGCATGTATAATGTTATCAAGGGCACCCAGCTGGATTGCGGCGGCGACACGCTGGCCGAGGGTATCGCCGTCAAATATCCGGGGGATTTGACGCGCCGCTTTGTCGCAGCGCAGGTCGATGACATTCAGCTGGTGGGCGAGCGCCATCTGGAACAAGCGGTTAGCCTCTTGCTGCAAATTGAAAAAACGGTTGTCGAAGGGGCCGGCTCGGCGGGCCTTGCCGCCTTGCTTGCCAATCCAGAACGGTTCCGTGGCCGCAATGTTGGCATCGTGCTGTGCGGCGGCAATATTGATACGCGCCTTTTGGCCAATGTGCTGTTGCGTGATTTGGCACGCTCAGGCCGTTTGGCGCGCGTCCGCTTGCGCTTGCAAGACCGGCCCGGCGCACTTTTTGGGGTGTTTGGGATATTCTCGGGCCTCGACGCCAATGTGCTCGAAATTTATCACCAGCGCGTCTTTACCAATTTGCCCGCCAAGGGCCTGATTACCGATATTGAATGCGAGTTGCGCGACAGTGCGCATCTGGAAGCCCTGCTGACCGCATTGGCCGAAGGCGGATATGATGCCAGCCTTGTTGAACCGGATTGAGACGAAAATTAACCGACCTTTTCGGTAAAATGGCTTTTCAGCGGGTCTGCGAGGCGACATAGTTTGGCCTTGGCAGGCTGGTTTTAGACCAGCGGTAAGGAAAGGATGAAGGCCCGGTGACGGCGCAATTTCGGTTTCCGCGCTTTTTTGTAACCAGCCCAGCGCCTTGCCCTTATTTGGCGGGCAAGATGGAGCGCAAAGTCTTTACCGATCTGTCTGGGACACATGCGGCAGAGTTAAACGAAGCGCTGAGCAAAATTGGCTTTCGCCGAAGCCAGGCCGTGGCCTATCGACCCAGTTGCGCAGACTGTTCCGCTTGCGTGTCGGTGCGTGTCATCGCGCGAGAATTTCAGCCCAATGCCAGCCAAAAGCGCCTGCTGAAAAAACATGCCGATTTAGAAGTTTCAGCATGTCAGCCTTGGGGAACCGACGAGCAATATCAACTGCTCAGGCGCTATCTGGCGGCGCGCCATCCAGGCGGCGGCATGTCGCAAATGGATGATATGGATTATGCCGACATGGTCGAGACGACACCTGTCGACACCCATGTGATCGAATATCGTGAGCCTGGCGCTGATGGCCGCCCCGGTCGCCTTGTGGGTGCCTGCCTGACTGATCGGCAGAGCGATGGCTTGTCGATGATTTACAGCTTTTTTGAGCCCGATGATCGCCACCGCCCAGGCTTAGGCACGTTCATCATCCTCGATCATATCCTGCGCGCCGCAGACCATGGATTGCCCTATGTTTATCTGGGCTATTGGATTTCAGGGTCTCCGCGCATGGAGTATAAAATGCGCTTCCAGCCGCTGGAACGATTGGGGCCTGATGGCTGGGCCCAATTTTCTGCTGACAGGGCCAATGAACCCGTCCAGCCGCCCGAACTCGCGCGCGTGATGATCCCCGCTTAAAAAGCGCGCTAAATAAGCCCCGCCAGCGGCGAAGAGGGGTCAGCATACATACGGCGGCCCATGCGGCCCGCACGATAGGCCAAGCGGCCGCTTTCAACAGCCTGCTTCATAGCCCGCGCCATCAAAATCGGGTCTTTCGCTTCCGCAATGGCCGTGTTCATCAGCACACCTTCGCAGCCCAATTCCATCGCGACTGCCGCATCAGATGCCGTGCCGACGCCGGCATCCACCAGCACAGGAACCTTAGCCCCTTCGACAATCAGGCGGATGGTCACGCGGTTTTGAATGCCAAGGCCAGAGCCAATGGGGGCCCCCAATGGCATGATGGCAACCGCCCCGGCCTCTTCCAGCTGCTTGGCGGCAATTGGATCATCCACGCAGTACACCATCGGCTTAAAGCCTTCTTTGACCAAAGTTTCGGTGGCTTTCAGCGTTTCGCGCATATCTGGGTAAAGCGTGCGGGCTTCGCCCAGAACTTCAAGCTTCACCAAATCCCACCCCCCGGCTTCGCGTGCTAAACGCAGCGTGCGCACGGCCTCATCGGCGGTAAAACACCCAGCGGTATTGGGCAGATAGGTAAATTTTTTGGGATCAATAAAGTCGGTAAGCATTGGCGCCTTTGGGTCCGACACATTCACGCGGCGCACGGCCACCGTAATAATCTCAGCCCCTGACGCCTCGAGCGCGGCTGCGTTTTGGGCGAAATCCTTATATTTTCCAGTGCCGACAATCAGCCGCGAGTGGAAGGTGCGGCCAGCAACGCTCCAGCTATCTTCCGCCGCGCCGCCGCCGACAAAATGGACAATCTCAAGGCTATCCCCATCGCTGATAGCGACATTTGCCAAGGTCGAGCGCGGCACAATTTCCAAATTGCGTTCGACCGCAACTTTGGCGGGATCAAGGCCAATTTCCGCCACCAATTGTGCGATGCTGATGCCCGGCGCGACCTGACGGGGTTCGCCATTCAACTGGATGGAAATCATCGAAACGGTCCGTTCCTTTGCCTTTTGCTGCAGGCCCATATAGGGGAGGGAGCAGACGTCGCAACCGGAACCCGATGGGGAGCAAGGCCATATGGCAGAAAAGCCTGTCATTTACGTGCTGAACGGACCAAATTTGAATCTGCTCGGCACGCGTGAGCCCGATATTTATGGGTCTCAAACGCTTGATGATATTGCCGGGCAATTGGAAGATCAGGCGCAGGCTCTGGGTGTGGTGGTTGATGTCCGCCAATCCAACCATGAAGGCCATCTGGTGGATTGGCTGCATGAAGCGCAGACGATGAACGCCAAAGCGGTGCTTTTGAACGCTGGGGCCTATACGCACAGTTCGATTGCGCTTTATGATGCGATCAAGGCGATCCAAACGCCCGTGATTGAGGTGCATTTGTCCAATCCGCACCGGCGTGAGGCATTTCGCCACAAAAGCTATGTGGGCGCGGCGGCCTTGGGGACCGTCGCTGGTTTTGGGGCGTTGAGCTACACGCTCGCGCTGGACGCGGCGGCCAAGCTCTGACAAAGGGCGCCGCGCTGGCACAGCGCCAAACTTATTTTGTTTTGGGGGTCAAATGGCTGAGAGAACGGGAAATATGCAGGTAGATGTGAAACTGGTCCGGCAGCTGGCAGAGTTGCTGAACGATACGAGCATGACCGAAATCGAAGTCGAAACGGAAGAGTGCAAGATCCGCGTTGCCCGCACCGTACAGGCAGCTGCCGTGAGCTATGCAGCCGCCCCTGTGGCCGCACCCGCAGCGTCGGCCCCTGCGGCACCTGCGGCACCTGCGGCAGCCCCAGCTGACCATCCCGGCGCGGTCAAATCGCCGATGGTTGGCACAGCCTATCTTGCCGCCTCGCCAGAAGCTGCGCCGTTTGTGAATGTGGGCGACAGCGTGAAAGAAGGCGATACGCTGATCATCATCGAAGCAATGAAGGTGATGAACCCAATTGTTGCCCCGCGCGGCGGCAAGGTGACGCAGATGCTGGTGGCGAATGGTCAGCCGGTTGAATTTGATCAGCCGCTTGTGGTGATTGAGTAAGCGTCGGTCGGCACGCAGGGGATAGGTTGATGACCATCGAGAAATTGTTGATCGCCAATCGCGGCGAAATTGCTTTGCGCATCCATCGCGCCGCGCATGAAATGGGCATCAAGACGGTGGCCGTGCATTCTACTGCCGATGCCGATGCCATGCATGTGCGTTTGGCCGATGAAGCCATTTGCATTGGCCCGCCTGCTGCCAAAGACAGCTATCTCAACATCCCGGCGATTATTTCAGCAGCTGAAATTTCGGGCGCAGACGCCATCCACCCGGGCTATGGTTTTCTCTCTGAAAACGCACGCTTTGCTGAGATTATCGAAGAACATAAGCTGATCTTCGTCGGGCCCAAGCCTGAACATATCCGCACCATGGGTGACAAGGTGATGGCGAAGAAGACAGCAGGCCAGCTGGGCTTGCCGCTTGTTCCCGGATCCGATGGCGCGATTGAGGATGTCGAAGAAGCCAAGCGCTTGGCGCGTGAAGTGGGCTATCCCGTCATCATCAAAGCCGCTTCGGGCGGCGGCGGCCGGGGCATGAAAGTCGTCTGGAATGAGGACGAGCTGGAAAGCCAGATGCAACAAGCCGGCACCGAGGCAAAAGCCGCCTTTGGCGATGCCACGGTCTATCTTGAAAAATATCTCGGCAATCCGCGCCATATTGAGTTCCAAGTCTTTGGTGATGGCAATGGCAATGCCATTCATTTGGGTGAGCGCGATTGTTCCCTTCAACGCCGCCACCAAAAGGTGCTGGAAGAAGCGCCGTCGCCTGTCATTTCATCTGAAGAGCGCGCGCGCATGGGCGGCATTGTTGCCAAAGCGATGGCCGATATGGGGTATCGCGGCGCTGGCACAATTGAGTTCCTCTGGGAAAATGGCGAATTCTATTTCATCGAAATGAACACGCGCATTCAGGTGGAGCATCCTGTGACTGAAATGATCACAGGTTTTGACTTGGTCCGCGAACAAATCCGTGTGGCAGAAGGCAAGCCGCTGTCTGTCGCCCAAGAAGATTTGGAGTTTCGGGGCCATTCCATCGAATGCCGGATCAACGCCGAAGATCCGCGCACATTTGCGCCTTCGCCCGGTCTGGTCAAAGCCTATCACCCCGCAGGTGGTATGCATGTACGCGTCGATAGCGGGCTCTATGCCGGCTATAAAATCCCGCCTTATTACGACAGCATGATCGCCAAGCTGATCGTCTATGGCCGCACCCGCGAAAGCTGCATGATGCGCATGCGCCGCGCGCTTGAGGAAATGGTGATTGATGGGGTGAAAACCAACATTCCGCTCCACCAAGATCTGCTGGCGCAAAGCGACGTCATTGATGGCAATTACAGCATCAAATGGCTCGAGGATTGGTTGGCAAGCGAGGCAGCAAAGAGCTGAGTCCCGATGTGGGACGCTGGGCAACCAGTCCTACAAAAAATTCCTTCGGGAATGGACCAAACAGAGCCTTCGCACCGCAGGAAGAAAGCAAAGCCCGCCCGCTGAGGCCGTGTTTTGACCATCACCTGCGCGACTCGGACATCATGAGTCGCGTGCCTGCTGGTGCGTCCTTCCGCCTGCGCACTACCACCGCTGCCCCTTTTGTCGCAGCGTCGTTATTAAAAAAGGGAGCCCCAGCTTTTGGCTGACGCTCCCAATTTTTAGAGATGCCTGAATGGCTTATCAGGGCTGGCCCCAGCGCTCCCCAAAGAACCATTTCCAAAAATCCCACTTGGCTTGAGCCTGAACTTTGCTCTTCTTCATGGTTATTCCCCTACTGTGTACACGCCGCCTCATGGGCGACGGGGGAAAGTTGTAACAACCCGTCATGATTGGCAAGATGGTTAACGCTTTGTGACCCTGCTCAGGCAGCGCGCGCTGCGGCACTTTCCATATAGGTCTCAAAATCTGCCTGCGACACCGGACGCGCAATATAATAGCCCTGTGCCTTGTCGCATCCCATGCGGCGGAGCATGTCAAATGTGTCTTTGGTCTCCACCCCTTCTGCAACGACTGAATGGCCCAGCGAATGCGCCAGTTTAATTGTGGCACTCACCAAGAGACGATCTGAGCGGTTGCGATCCATTGTCGCGACAAAGCTGCGATCAATCTTCAATTCCTGGGCTTGAATTTTGCGCAGATATTCAAGCGTGCTGTATCCCGTCCCATAATCATCAATCGAAACAGTCACGCCAAGCTCAGCAAGCGCGGACAGGGTAGACAACATATCCGTCTCGCTCTGCACCGCCGCGGACTCAGTGATTTCAAGCGTTAAATTCTTCGGGGCCACTTTGTGGCGAATGAGAAGAAGCGCCAGCTTTTCGACAAAGTCTTTCCGGCCAAACATCTGCGCAGAAAGGTTGACCGCCATGTCAAATTCGGGGCCCATTTTGGCCGCAAGTCCAAGCGCTTGGTCGAGCACAAAATAGGTCAGCTTATCAATCCGGCCATTGGCTTCAGCAACAGGGATAAATTCGTCTGGGGCAATCATCCCGCGTTGCGGGTGCGTCCACCGCGCCAGGGCTTCAGCGCCAGAAACACGGCCTGCCGTAAGATCATATTTGGCCTGATAGGCGACCCAGACTTCGCCATTATCAATGGCCGCGTCCAATTGACCGAGCAGCGACATTTTCCATTCAGCTTCATCCTGCGGCGCGGCATCATGCACTTTCCAACGCAGGCCCGCCTTGGCCGCATCGCTGGCGGCAACCAGCGCATTGGCAAAGCGTTCCTGCGCGTCCTGCCCCTCGCTATCATCAACGCCACAGGCCAAATTCAGGTCCACTTGCCGCCCTTCGACCACCAAGGGCATGCGGAAAAGATTGTGCAATGCCTCTAAATGTTCAGCCAATTGGGTCGGGCTGCGCGCGGCACTGATCCAACAAAATACGCCTTGGTCGCCGTGAAAGAGCAGCTCCACCCCAGCGCCATTGAAACGCTGCACAATTTGGGCGACGAGCTTATCTTCCCAGCGCGACAACGCTGCCGCCAATGCGGGGTAGTTTCGGATATGAAGCGCCAAGACAATGTCTTTATCCGCCAAGTGATAATCCCGCAGGGCAAGCAAATTGGGCAGGCCCGACAGCCGGTTGGTGATCTCACCGCCCCGGCGGTAGCTGCGCCACAGGCGCGCCACCAGCATTGCGCCAATCAAGGCAAGCCCTGGCGCGATATCAATATAGAGACGCTGCGCATCGCAGAAAAATGGGATGATGAGGCTGGCGAGGCCGGCAGCGGCAACCGCGCCTGCGGCCTGGCGTCGGCTACCAAACCAGATGAGCCACGCCACCGCAAACCCAATACACAGCGCCGGCAATGGGCCCATGTGCCGCTGCGCGCCTTCCATCAATGTGGCGGCAGACAGCGCGTGCGCCATGATGAATCGCGCCGATCCATAACGCGGCAAAATCACTTCATTGCGCGAAGAGGAAATAAGAACCTGCCGACCCTTCAGCTGCTTGTCCGCCCGACCGGCCAACACATCGGCTGCCGAGACTTGCGGTATGCTGCTGGG
>JAGWVG010000029.1 GCA_018970965.1 Alphaproteobacteria bacterium
AAGACTATGCCAAAAGCCGCGGGCTACACCGCTCGGACGCAATGGCCGACTGGATTTTGGCCAACGGCATCCGATCGACTGTGCATATGGCCCCCTTCCCCAAGGACGAGGCTCTAACGCTCGATTTGATGAGGGATCCTAAAACAGTCGGCAACATCTCCGACGCCGGCGCACATTTGCAAATGCTGTGCGGTGGGGGCGAAAATGCGCTGCTGCTGACCCAATATGTGCGTGAGCAGAAAAAGCTGACAATTGAAGAAGCCGTGCATGTCATGACGGGCAAGCTCGCCAATCACTTCTTCCTTGCAGATCGCGGTGTGATTGCTCCGGGTAAGCGGGCCGACATTGTGGTCTTTAACTTGGATGAAATTCAGCGCCAGCCAATGGAAAAGGCGCATGATGTGCCCGATGGGCGCGGTGGTGTGACATGGCGCTTTACGCGCAAGCCAATGCCCACCCGCCTGACATTGGTGAACGGTGTGCCGACCTTTGAAAATGGCGCCTATACCGGGGCAACGCCGGGCCAGTTTCTCTCCCCCGCGAATGAGGATGGCGCCAGCGCCATTGCCGCTGAATAAACCAGCCACGCCGCCCGCCTCCCCAGACGGGCGGCGCACTGCTGAGAAGGAGAGAGAGATGAGCGAAGCCAAAGTTGGCGCAGCCGACCGCGCCTATTTCAACGGTGCGATCCAAAAAGTCGAAACAACAAGTTCGGTTCTTGTCAGTTCGTCACGTTATTTGAACAACGCGGATTTACGCCATTTGATCGGGCAAGAAATGCTCCGCCGCAATGGCGCAGATTTGCCGAACACTGCCTATATCCCTGAAGTCGCGCAGATCCTGCATGATCTAGAGGATATGCCAACAATTATCGGCTTGTTTGAAGCGGAAAAGGCACGGCTGCCGCTGTTTAAAGCATGGTTGGACCGCCGCAGCTTGGCCGATTTCACAATTGAAGAAACGAAGCACTGCGCCCCCGGCACTTTGGGGGCTGCGATCCATGATTTCATGGTCAATTCTGGCTATCAGCTTGATCTGTTTTTTCAGGAAGTGAAGGTGGTCAATGATTTTACCTTCTATCTTCGCCAGACGGCGCTGACGCATGATATTGAGCATATCGTAACCGGCTTTGGCCCCAACCATGGCGGCGAAGTTGCCCTGCTCAACGCCAATATGATGGCCAAATCGCGCTATTTCTGTCCAGAATTGAGCGCCTTTTTCAGCCGCATCGCCTTTTACCTAAAGGCCAAAACAATCATGAAAGATGGCCTTCATTATCCCGAGGCAATGGTGCTGAACCTGGAGGCAGAATTCCAAGGCGCGTTGCAGGCGCGCAACTGGAAATATCCGCTGATGCTCGTCAATTGGCGCGATTATGTGGATGTGCAGATCAGCGATATCCGCGAAGAACTGGGCATTACCCCCGTCTTGCCCGAAGGGACATGGGCCGACACCAATAAATTGGTCCATGATTAATCGTCACGCAATATTCAATTGAATGCGCTCGTGCGGCGTTATATGCGTAGTTTCAGTTTATCATATCTACGCAAATATTGGAGATGAGGATGCGCGGACTTTCGGGCAAAGTGGGGATTGTGGCAGGTGGTGGCCGTGGCATTGGGGCCGCAACTGCCAAACGTCTCGCCAGTGAAGGCGCGCATGTTGTTGTCGGGGATTTGATGGGCGATTGGGCCCGCGAAGTCGCTGAAGAGATTAAGGCGGCGGGCGGCAAGGCCTTGGGCGTGGATCTCGACGGCACATCCGCAGATTCGCAAGCCGCGATTGTCGCTGCTGCGAAAGCCGAATTTGGTGGGCTCGATTTCTACCACAGCAATTTGGCCGGCGGCACCGAAGGCGATGTGGATGCCCTGAACTGCCCGATTGAAGTGCTTGATAAAAGCTTCGCGATCAACACCAAGAGCCATTTTCTGGCAACGCAAGCCGCGCTTCCTGCAATGCTTGAGCGCGGCGGCGGCGCGATGATCTACACTTCATCGGGAGCAGCCTCAGGTGGCGCGCCGTGGCAAGTCGCCTATCCGATGACGAAGAACGCAATTCACGCCCTTGCTCGGCATGTTGCCTCGCGTTGGGGCAAACAGGGCATTCGCGCGAATGTGATCTGTCCGGGCCTTGTGTTGACCGAAGCCGTCAAGCAGCATTTGACGGATGAATATGTTGAGCGCGGCTTGAAGAATGTGCCGCATACGCGCCTTGGCCAGCCTGATGATATTGCGGCAGCTGTCACTTTCTTGGCATCTGCCGATGGAGAATGGGTGACGGGCCAAGTCTGGCACGTCAATGGCGGCGCGCAGATGCGCGACTAATGCCCCCGGCATGACACAAATCACAGGCCCCTCGCGGCTGACCAATAAATGGCTGGTCCTCGTCTTGCTGCTGGGCATTGCGCTCATCAACTATGGGGATCGCTATTTGCTGGCGGGGCTGGTTGAACCCATCAAGGCTGATTTTGGGGTTTCAGATGGGTTTATGGGCCTGCTGATGGGCCCTGCCTTTGCGCTTTTATATTCGCTGCTTTCCATCCCGCTTGCCCGGCTGGCCGATAAACGGTCTCGCATCGCCATTTTATGCGCGGGTTGTTTGGTGTGGAGCGGCTTCACCATCCTGTCGGGCCTTGCGCCATCCGCGGCATGGCTGGCCGTTGCGCGGATAGGCGTGGGCGTGGGAGAGGCTGCATTTCAAGCGCCCGCTTATTCGCTGCTCGCCGCCTATTTTGCTCCAGAACAGCGTGGCAGGGCCTTTGCGGTTATGACATTGGCGGTCTATTTCGGCCAATATCTGGGGTATCGCGCTGGGCCAGAAATTGCCCATGCCGCCAGTTGGCATGCGGCTTTTTATGTCATGGGCTTAGCCGGGGTTGCGCTTGCCGCAATTGCCTTTGCGCTGATCCGCGAGCCACAGCGCAGCGACCCAACACCCGCCCAGCCAGATCTGCTCTGGCCTTTGTTCAAAACATTGTGGCGCGCGCGCAGCTTTCGAGGCTTATCTTTGGGCATGGCCTTTGCCACGCTGTCAGGCCTGAGTTTTGGCATGTGGGGCCCTGCGCTCTTCGCGCGTGCTTATGCACTCCCCATCACAGAGGCAAATGCTGCTTTTGGCCTCGCCTTTGGCCTTCCGGGGTTGATCGGCACTTTGGTATTTGGCGTGGTGGTCGACCGGCTTGTGCGCACGCGCGGCCCGCAATGGTTGTTGATGCTCGCAGCCGCCGCCGCCTGCTCTGCCACGCTGTTGCTGCTTTTGGTCATTTGGGCGCCAGACGTGGCGACCGCACGGATGATTGCCATCCCCTCTGGCCTTTTGGGCGGAGGCTGGTCGGTAGGCATTATGGCGGCACTGCAATATCTGATGCCGGATCGCGTACGCGCCACAGGCACGGCGCTTGCGCTGCTGATCATCAACTTGATTGGTTATGTCACCGGGCCGCTTTTGGCAGGGCAAATTAGCGATCTTGTTGCAGGTGATCCGGCCCATGCGCTGCGCATGGGCCTGACCATCATTGTCCCGACTGGGTTTTTGGGCGCCGCCCTAATGCTTGGCGGCGCACGAACCTTGATGCAAGATCGCGATCAACTCGCCGAGGGGCTCGCCGCTTAGCCCTTGTTAGGATCCGTAGGCGCGCCGGGCATTGCCATATAATAATGGCCAGCGTTGAGGCCACCATCCACCGACAATTCGGTGCCGATGCAATATTTGGCATCGTCTGACGCAAGATAGGCCGCGGCCGCCCCAATATCCGCAGGATCGCCGGATTTCTGCGCCGGGTAAATCCAATAGCCCCGATCATAAAGGTCGCGCGGAACATTCATTGGGTTGGCCATAGGCGTAAGAATGCCGCCCGGGTGGATTGAATTGACCCGAATGCCCCGCGGCCCAAGCTCAAGCGCCAAAGCCTTGGTAAAGCCGCGCACCCCAAATTTAGACGCGCAATAAGCCGTCAGGCTATTGGCACCGGAAATGCCATCTGCCGAGCTCATATTGGTGATCGACCCGCCGCCAGCGCGCTCAATGGCCGGAATGGCAAGCTGCGCGCCCAGCATTGTGCCAATCAAATTGATATCAATCACGCGGCGGATTTCATCTTCGCTCAGATCATCCAAACGCTTGAACACAATGATGCCGGCATTGTTGACAAGCGTATCCAGCCTTCCAAAGGCGGCTTCTGTCGCGGCAATGGCCGCGCGCCACTGATCAGCCGATGTCACATCCAAGCGCGTAAAGGCTGCGGCAGCACCCAATTCCGCAGCCAGTGCCGCGCCTTCAGCTTCCAGCACATCGCAGATCATCACTTTTGCGCCTTCAGCGACAAAGCGGCGGACAATGCCTTCACCAATTCCGCGCGCGCCGCCCGTCACCAAAGCGCATTTGCCTACCAATCGCTGCATCGACTCTCTCCCAATTCACTTTATCCGCCGAATAAAGGCTGGATTCCCCCTTCACAATGCGCAATCATGCAATAAGCCAATTAAATAGCCGCAAAACGCGAAGGAGAGGACATGGCCGATAACGCACTTTTCCCCAAAGGGGCGGCACTGGTCCTTGGCGCAAGTGGCGGAATTGGCAGCAAGGTGGCCGAAGTTCTGGCGGCTGATGGCAGTGACCTTGCCTTAGTGTATAATCGCAAAGCAGATGTGGTAGCGCGCGTGGCAAATGCCTGTGCCACCCGCGCCAGCACGCATCGCTGCGATGTCACGGATGCCGCACAAGTTCAGCAATTGGTTGAAGACGTCATTGCCGAGCATGGCCGCATCCATAGCCTGATTTGGGCCGCAGGGCCGCTGGTTGAGCAGACATTATTATCCGAAACGCCGATGGAAAATTGGCGGCGTGCTTTTGACGTCGAAGTGCATGGCCTGTTTCAACTCACCCAAACACTGCTGCCGCATATGCGTGCGCAGGGCGGCGGCTCTATCGTCCACCTTGGCTCAGCTGGACATATGCGCTGGCCCGATCGTGATGGCCTGTCGGTTGCGCCTAAAGCTGCCAATGAAAGCTGGCTGAAGGGCATCGCCCGCGAAGAGGGGCGGCATGGCATTCGTGCCAATTCTGTTTTGGTGGGCGTTATTGATGCCGGCATGTTCCATGAACTGATGGCCAAAGGTGCCTTCCCGCCGAGCTGGACAGAAGAGACGCTGAAGATGCTATCGGTCAAGCGCTGGGGCCAGCCCGAAGAAATTGGCTATGCCGTCAGTTGGCTTGCTTCGACCCGCGCCGCCTATGTGACAGGCCAGCAGATTAATGTTTCGGGCGGCTTTGGGCTTTAATTGGGAGAGAGTAAAAGATGACGCTGAACCCGGCACTAGAACCCATTTTGCAAGCCTTTGCGGCATTTGCGGATACAGATTGGTCGCAGATGCCAGTCGACGTGGCACGTGGGATGATGAATACGCCGTTGGCCGATACGGCACTGCCCATGCGACGCGTTGACAATCTCTCGCTCGATCTTCCCGGCCGCAGCGTCGAAGCACGGCTTTATGTGCCCAATGGCGCGCCAGAAACTCCGCCGCTGATCGTCTACTTCCATGGGGGTGGCTGGGTTCTGGGCAGCCTCGACACTCATGACACCACCTGCCGAGAATTGGCGGAAGATAGCAGCGCTGCTGTGCTGTCAATTGACTATCGCCTTGCTCCAGAAGCGCGCTACCCTGCGGCCGCCGAAGATTGCTATGACGCAACATGCTGGGCGCGCGACCATGCAGCGGAGTTGGGCATTGATGGCACACGCCTTGCCGTGGCAGGCGATAGCGCGGGCGGAAATTTGGCCGCCGCCGTCAGCCTGATGGCGCGAGACCGGGGCGGCCCAGCACTGCGCCACCAATTGCTTATCTATCCGGTCACTGATGCGGATTTCACCACATCGTCCTATATCGCCAATGGCAGTGGCGCCTATTTCCTCTCAACCAGTGCGATGCGCTGGTTTTGGCAGCATTATCTTGGGGGGACAGCGCCGCAGGATGCACCTTTGGCGCGTGTGTTGCACACTTCAGACTTGGCGGGCTTGGCCCCCGCAACTGTAATTACCGCTCAATATGATCCGCTGCGTGATGAAGGGGATGCTTATGCCCAAAAGCTTGCCGAAGCCGGCGTGGCGACGGACCATCATATTGCCCCGGGTATGATCCACGGCTTTTTCGGGATGACCGCAGCTGTGCCCGATGCGCGACCATGGGTTACGCTGGCTGCGCAAAATCTGGCTAAAGCGCTGGCATGACAGGCGCTTTGAACGATCAGGTGATTTTCATCACCGGCGCTGCCTCGGGCATTGGTCGGGCCACGGCAGAAGCCGCGCGCCGCGCAGGTGCGCATGTCGTGGGGGCAGATATTGGCGCTGACGCAGAGCTGGCAGAGCTGGATATGGCCTTGCCGCTGGATGTCACCGACGCGCAAGGCATGGCCGGTGCTGCTGCGCAGATTATGAAGGAATTTGGCCGCATTGATGGCTTGGTGACCTGCGCCGGCATCTCGGTCGTTGGCACAGCAACTGAGATGCCGCTCGCAGATTGGCAACGTGCGCTGGATGTTAACCTGACGGGAACAATGCTCGCAGCGCGCGCGGTTCTGCCGCATATGGTGGCCGCAGGGCGCGGCGCCATTGTTACCTTGTCGAGCATTTATGGGATGACCGGCGGCACTGGAAACACCCCCTATAATGTGACCAAAGGCGGGGTGTTGCAGCTGACCCGCAGTTTGGCCGCGGATTATGGCGCCGCCGGCATTCGCGTGAACGCGCTGAGCCCGGGCTTCATTGAAACGCCAATGACGCACGGCCTGCACGCCGCAAGCCCCGTGCGCAGCGCCTTTATTGACATGCATCTTTTAAAACGCGCAGGCCGTGCCGAAGAAGTTGCCAAAGCGGCCATTTTTCTCCTTTCCGACGACGCATCGTTCATTACAGGGGCAAATATTCCTGTTGACGGCGGCTTCTCCGCCGCGCAGGTCATCCGCTTCTAGAGCCGCGCAAGACAAGACCGGACATTATTGATGAAACCAGAATTTACTGTCGACGATATTGATCGCAGCATTGTCGACCAGCTTCGCATCAATGGGCGAGCAACCAATCAACAAATTGCAGACAAGCTTGGCCTCACTGCCACGACTGTGTCGGCCCGCATCCGCCGAATGGAAGACGCCAACCAACTGCGTGTTGTCGCGGTGTCAGACTTTTCAGCGCATGGCTATAATGTACTGATGGAAGTTGCCATTGAAGTGGATGGTCGCGCCGCATCTGAAGTGGCGGAAGAATTGGCAAAATTTCCTGAAGTGTTCGCGGCACATGTTGTGACTGGCCGTTATGATATCGATATGCTCGTGGTGCTTCATGATTTTGAGGAACTGCCGAGCTTGCTGCTTGATAAATTTTCAAAAGTCCGGGGCATTCGATCCATGCTGCCGACCATCGCTGTCGATGTGATCAAATATAAATTCGACGTCGCGCCGATTGAAGACAGGGGGAATGCATGAGCACGCCACAGCTTGACGAGCTGGATCGCCAGCTGATTGACATTCTGTCGCATGATGCGCGCGTCTCAAACCGCAAAATTGCGGCAGATTTGGGCGTTACCGAAGGCACCGTCCGCGGCCGCATCAAGCGCTTACAGCAAGAACGGCTGATCGCATTTACCGCGATTACGGGCTTCAGCCTCTCCAATCACGCGCAACTGGCTTTCATTGGCGTGCAGGCTGAAGTTGGCATGGTCCGCGAAGTTGCAAAGCAAATTGCCGACTTGCCGCTGATCACCAGCGTGATGATTGCCATGGGCCAGTTCAACATTCTCGCCATTTCGGTATTTGATGAATTGGAAAACCTGGTCGAGAACGCATCGGACCGAATTTTGGCAATCGAAGGCGTCCACCATGTGGAAACGTCAATCGCCGTGAAAACGCTGAAATATAACCCCCGCGTGGTGCGCATCACCGAAGCGGACCATGCAGTTGACATGGGAGAATAGCTATTTTGCGTAGTCAGATAAAATATCAGCTACGCAAAATAGAAAAATATCGCGTAAATCTTAAGCGATTTCATTGACATTCTTGCCTTTCCTTTACGATTTGGGGTAAACTCCCCCGATTGAAGAGGGAGATTCCTGATGGCAACAACGGCTGACTATGGTCTGGGGGAATATACCTATCCCCGTGGCTGGTTCATGGTGGCAACGTCTGAGGAAGTCACGACGACCCCGTCGGCCGTGCGCTTCTTTGGGCAAGACATGGTTTTATATCGCGGCCAATCAGGCCGGCCCTTCTTGGTAGAAGCCTATTGCCCGCACATGGGCACGCATTTGGCCAAGAACACAACTTCTTACGTCGTCGTCGATAAGGAGCATGTTGAGGGCGATAATATTCGCTGCCCTTATCATGGCTGGCGCTTTGGCCCAGATGGCCGTTGCAATGACATTCCATATTCCCCCGCGCCTGTGCCGAAGGCAGCGTGCCTGAAGAATTGGAAGCTCACTGAGCGCGCGGGCTGCTTGTGGATGTGGTATGATGAAGAAGGTGGCGAGCCTTATTATGATCTGCCCGCCTTCGATCAATGGGATGCGCCGGGCTGGGTTAACTGGTCAGTCGAGGCGCTGGGTGAACTTAACTGCCATCCGCAGGAAGTCGTCGATAACATGACGGATAAGGGCCATCTTCAGCCCGTCCACGGATCAATTGACATGGTCAGCTTTGAAAATGTTTTTGACGGCCATGTATGTCGCCAAATTCTGACTGCGGGCCACAAGACGCTTGCCGGTGACGGCGCAGAGCCGATGACCAATGACACATGGTATACTGGCCCCGGCATCCTACAATCGGTGATGATTGGCGAATATCCGTCGCACATGCTGATTGCGCACACGCCGGTTGATGATGGCGTGATCAAGGTCTGGTACGGCCTGTTCGTGAAGGTCAAGAATGATCAGCCGACAGCCGAAGATATTGAGCTGGCAAAAGGCTATGAAAAGGCTGGCGTCGCTGCCTTTGCACAAGACTTTGAAATCTGGGCGCATAAGCGCCCCTGCCTCAACCCAATGATGGTCAAGGGCGATGGTCCTTTTGACAAGCTGCGCATCTGGTATCGCCAGTTCTACAACCCGCGCGCGCGCGCTGGTGAATTCCAGACCCGCGTGAATGGCAGCTACATCACGCGCGGCACACAAACCGCACCTTGGGATCAAGTCGCCTGATTTGACCCTAAGCCATAACCTATAGATTGGGCCGGCCCTTGCAAAAGGAGCCGGCCTTTTTCTTGGCCTTCACCCCGCTCAGTCTCTCAGCAAAAAGCCGCAACAGGCCGCATGTCATAGGCGCATGTCATAGGCGTAAAAAAAGGGGCGCACCGCAGTGCGCCCCTTATATTTTCGCTTCGGTGGGCCTGGCTTAGAAGGCCAAATCTGCCGTCAGACCAAAGGTCCGCGGATCACCAAAGATGTCCGTGGCAAAGCCAAGGGCCCCGAAATCAACGGCGCGAACGACATAGCTCTTGTTCGTCAGGTTCTTACCCCACAGCGTGACGCTGAAGTTCTTACCCAGACCCAGATTGTCGAAGCGCAGCTGCGCGTCCATCAAGCCGCGGGCATCGCCCTTGGTTTCATTGCGGAACGGAGCCGTCAGCGGGTTGCCGAACATCCAGAAGGACGAGGTGTAGTTATAGCCCACACGCGCCGTCACATCGACTGAGCCAATCGGATATTTGGCCGTTGCGCCGATATTCGCGGTCCAATTGGGCGAATAGCCCAGCTTCTGGATCGAAGCGACATTGCGGGCGACATTGTTAATGTCGCCGGCTGGGAAGTCGATTGGCTTCTTCTTCACATAACCCAACGAGCCATCGATGGAGATGTGATCGGTCAGAAGCAAATTGCCTTCCAGTTCCGCACCATAATATTTGGTCTTACCCGCGTTAACGGTGATGTTACCAAAGCTCTGGCCGGCCGGGGTCGGCACCGGAATGGTCACCAACTGGTCGGTATAGATGTTGTAGAACACTGCACCGTTCAGGCGCAGGCGCTTAGCAAACTCGGTCTTGGCACCCAGTTCGTACGACCAAATGGTTTCGGAATCGAAGGGTGTCAGCGGGATCGAGCTGGTGTCCTGACGCGCATTATAGCCGCCCGAACGATAGCCACGTGCAATGCGTGCATAGAGATTCACATCATCAGACGCTTTGTAGTCGACAGTCAAATGGCCTGTCGGTGCGCTGAAGCTCTTGCTGCTGGTCGCACGATCCAGCGCCGCGCCCTGGAAGGGAACAGCCCCGTTTTGCGTGACCTGGAAGTTCTTCTTATCCCAGCTGTAACGCAGACCCAGCGTAATACCGAGCGGCGCATCCGCCCCACCCGGACGATAAGTCGCCTGACCATAAAGTGCGAAGCTCTGGCCACGCGAGTTATACCCCAGCACCGATGAGATTGGCATCGCACGGAAGCGCGCCGGGTTCAGCGGAGCGAGGAACGAGAGCGGACCGGCAAAAACCGCAGCGTTGGTATCCAACACATAGGCATAATTTTGCGGGTTACGCTCCCGGCCGCTTTCCTTGAAGAAGAAGCCACCGACAACCCATTCAAGCGCGCGGCCGCTGGGCGAAACAATTTCAATTTCCTGGCTGAACTGCTTTTGACGACGATCATTCTGCGTGTTGAACAGATCTTGCGTCGTGGTCGGCACTGCCTGGGTTGACAAATAGCCCGCCGAAGCCGCGCCAACGATGGGCGTAATATAGGCTGCGGGGAAGCCATTAAACAGCGTCGCCTGCGAGAAGGCCGGACCACGAATGCCGCCCATGCCGTCAATATCATTGCCTTCAATCGTATTGTGCCATTGGCGGTAAGCCGAGGTTGAGCGGATCGTGAAAGCATCATTTTCCAGTTCAAAGCGCAGCATGTCGCCCAACAGCGTGTCCGTCGACAGACCAGAGCTATTGTTGCACACTGTGCTGCGGCGCGTCAGTGACAGCTGAGACAGCGGCGTGCCACACGCCGGATCAACTGACGTCGACGCAGACAGATAGCCTTTGACATTGGCAGGCTGCACGACCTTGAAAGTGTTGCCATCCAACGTCAGCGTGCCCGGGAAGCGCGTAGCATCGCCATCGCCAACCGCAACCAACTGCTCAAAGCCGGCCACGCCCTTGATGCGCGACCAGTCAAACACGTTGGTCATCGTCAGATTATCGGTCAGGTCAACCTGCATCGCCCAGCGTGCGCTGTTGTTGCGCTGCGCGCCTGGATCCAGACGGGCAGGCGCCAAGATATTGTCTACCGTGCCATTGCG
>JAGWVG010000030.1 GCA_018970965.1 Alphaproteobacteria bacterium
GAAGATCCAGCACACGCAACCCGGTAAGGGCGGCGCCTATATGCAGGTGGAAATGAAAAACCTGCTGGATGGCCGCAAGACCAATAACCGCTTCCGCTCGGACGAGAAGGTGGAGCGTGTGCGTCTGGACACCAAGGATTTCACCTATCTGTATACCGATGGCGATATGCTCGTCTTCATGGATAAGGATAGCTACGAGCAGATCACGCTGCAGCGCGATATGCTGGGCGATGCGGCTGCTTTCTTGCAGGATGGCATGGACGTTATTCTCGAACTTCATGAAGAACGCCCGATTTCGGTGCAGCTGCCTGATCAAGTCGAAGCGACCATCGTCGAAGCCGATGCTGTGGTGAAGGGCCAGACGGCCTCGTCTTCCTACAAGCCGGCGCTGCTTGATAATGGCGTGCGCATCATGGTGCCGCCGCATATTGGCTCTGGCACGCGCGTTGTGGTTGATGTTTACGCGCAGGAATATGTGAAGCGCGCGGACTAAGCCGCTTCATCCCCTGCTTCTTCTTCCAAGATCGGATCATTTGTGCCCGCCCATTCCGGAATTTTGACGGTAATTGAACGCGCTGCCCGTAAGGCGGGCAGTAAGCTGCGTCGTGACTTTAACGAAGTGCAGCATTTGCAGGTGAGCCGCAAAGGCCCGGCGGATTTTGTCTCCAAGGCAGATTTGGCGGCAGAGCGCACCATTTATGACGAGCTTGTAAAAGCGCGTCCCGATTGGGGATTTTTGTTTGAAGAAGCGGGCGAAATCGAAGGCGCGCCCGGCAAACCACGCTTCATTATTGACCCGCTGGATGGCACCAGCAACTTCCTTCACGGCATTCCGCATTTTGCGATTTCTATCGCAGTGGAAGAAGTTTTGGCGGGCGATCGCCGGGAAGTCACGACGGCATTGGTGTATAACCCGATTACGGATGAAAGCTTTTGGGCCGAAAAAGGCCGCGGGGCTTGGGTGCAGGATCAGCGCTTGCGCGTTTCTGCCCGCCGTGATTTGGCCGATGCTCTGATTGCGACGGGCATCCCGTTCATGGGTCATGGCGATATGGCGGAATGGGTGCGGATTTTTGGCGCGATTGCGCCCAATGTCGCGGGCATTCGCCGTTTTGGCGCGGCCTCGCTTGATCTCGCCTGGGTCGCGGCGGGCCGTTATGATGGCTATTGGGAAAGCAAGCTGCAGCCTTGGGATGTGGCGGCCGGCATGTTGTTGGTGCGCGAAGCAGGGGGCTTTGTCACCGATTTTCGCGGGGGTGAGCGTTGCATTGAGCGCAGTGAGTTTTTGGCTGCCAATGATGTGCTGCATTCCAAGCTGCATAAGCTGGTCGCAGGCGCGCTGCGGTAATAATTTTCGTCGATAAAGTATCGAAAAAGCGCGGATTTCTTTGGGCCTGCACCCGCTTTGCGGAATTTATCCCCCAACACGTACAAAATGCCACCCTTGCCGCGCTTGCGAAGGCGCAAATGCTGGCCTAAAGCCGCCACGATTCCGGTGTCCTGCCGGTACTAGGGGTAAGTCGTATCATGTCTTCGGTTGCAGCCGGATATTTGCCGATTTTGCTTTTTCTGGCGATTGCGTTGATCTTATCGAGCGCCTTCGTCTTTCTTCCGATGGTGGTGTCGCGCCTCACGGGCACACATAATCCAACGCCAGAAAAGCTGACCGAATATGAATGCGGGTTCCCCGCTTTTGAAGGCAGCCGCGCGCAATTTGATGTGCGCTTCTACCTGGTCGCCATTTTGTTCATCATTTTTGATTTGGAAGCGGCCTTCCTCTTCCCCTGGGCTGTTAGCCTTGAGTGGACGGGCTGGGCTGGTTGGACCGGCATGATGATTTTCTTGGGCGAACTGGTGCTCGGCCTTGTTTATGCATGGAAGAAGGGAGCTCTGGAATGGGAGTAGATCTGACGGCGGCTCCGCCTCCCGGCACTGCTCCGGACGCGAGCTTCTTTAACGGCCTGAACGATGAGCTCGCCAATAAGGGCTTTCTTGTCGTTTCTGCTGAAGAATTGTTTCAATGGGCGCGCACCGGCTCGCTCTGGTGGATGACCTTTGGTCTTGCGTGCTGCGCAGTGGAGATGATCCACGTGAACATGCCGCGCTATGACCTTGAGCGTTTTGGCGCTGCCCCGCGCGCGTCTCCGCGCCAGTCGGACGTGATGATTGTGGCCGGCACTTTGTGCAACAAAATGGCCCCAGCTTTGCGCCGTGTGTACGATCAGATGTCAGATCCGAAATATGTGATTTCGATGGGCAGCTGCGCCAATGGCGGTGGCTATTATCACTATAGTTACAGCGTCGTGCGTGGGTGCGACCGGATTGTGCCTGTGGACATTTATGTGCCCGGCTGTCCGCCAACCGCTGAGGCGCTGCTTTACGGTATCATGCAATTGCAGCGGAAAATCCGCCGCTCGGGAACGGTGACGCGCTAATGCATTCTGCACCTCGCTATGCAAGCAATGACGGCGTGGCTGATGCCATCGCCAAGGCGCTGGGCAAGCATGTTGTCCAGATTACCGAAGCGCACGGCGAAATCGCCGTTGAGGTTGTGACCTCCAAGCTCGTCGAGGCGATGACCTTGCTGCGCGATGAGCTGGCCTATCAGCAACTTATGGAAATTGCTGGGGTTGATTGGCCCGACCATGATCCGCGCTTTGAAGTTGTCTATTGCCTGTTGTCGCTGACCAAAAACCACCGCATCCGCGTGCATGTGCGCACCAATGAAGATGTGGCCGTGCCTTCTGTCACCAGCATTTGGCCGGTTGCAGGGTGGCTCGAGCGCGAAGTGTTCGACATGTATGGCGTGCTGTTTGAAGGCAATTCTGATCTGCGTCGTATCCTTACGGATTATGGCTTCTCAGGCCATCCGCAGCGCAAGGACTTCCCGCTGACGGGCTATACCGAGCTGCGCTATTCGGAAGAGCATAAGCGCGTCATGTATGAGCCGGTTAGCCTTCCGCAGGACTTCCGCAAATTTGATTTCATGTCGCCTTGGGAAGGCGCAGACTATGTGCTGCCCGGCGATGAAAAGGGAGAGCAGAAATGAGCCTGTCCCCTGATCTGGCGCCCACCACAACGGGCGAAGACATTGCCAATTATACGATCAATTTCGGCCCGCAGCACCCAGCCGCACACGGTGTGCTGCGTCTGGTGATGGAATTGGACGGCGAAATTATCGAGCGGCTTGATCCGCATGTTGGCCTGCTTCACCGCGGCACGGAAAAGCTGATTGAATATAAAACATATTTGCAGGCTTTGCCCTATTTTGATCGGCTCGATTATTGTTCGCCGCTGGGCATGGAGCACAGCTATGTGCTGGCAGTTGAAAAGCTGTTGAACGTCGAAGTGCCGCTGCGTGCGCAATATCTGCGTGTGCTGTTTGCTGAGTTGACGCGCATCTGCAACCACATGCTCAATCTTGGCTCGCACGTGATGGATGTGGGCGCGATGACGCCCAACCTGTGGCTGTTTGAAATTCGCGAAGATTGCCTCAATTTCTTTGAACGCGCCTCGGGCGCGCGGATGCACGCGGCTTGGTTCCGCCCCGGTGGCGTCCATCAAGATGTGCCGCTGAAGCTGCTGACTGATATTGCGGATTGGCTCGACAATCGCGTGCCGCAATTGTTTGAAGACGCAATCAGCCTTGTCGCTGACAACCGCATCTTCAAGCAGCGCAATGTGGATATTGCAGTCGTCTCTAAGGAAGATTCAATCCGCTGGGGCTTTTCGGGCCCGATGATCCGCGCGGCCGGCATCCCGTGGGATATCCGCAAATCGCAGCCCTATGATGTCTATGACCGCGTTGAATTTGACGTCCCTGTCGGCACCAAGGGCGATTGTTATGATCGCTTCATGGTTCGCGTTGAAGAAGTGCGCCAATCAATTCGCATCATGAAGCAGTGCTTGCGTGACATGCCGGAAGGCCCAGTGTTGACTGAAGACCGCAAGGTCGCGCCGCCCAAGCGTGCGGATATGAAGCAATCAATGGAAGCGCTGATCCATCATTTTAAGCTGTATACCGAAGGCTTTAAGGTGCCTGAAGGCAGCGTCTATGTGGCGACCGAAAGCCCCAAGGGGGAATTTGGCGTTTATCTTGTGTCGGATGGCACAAATAAGCCTTATCGCTGCAAGATCCGGCCCACGGCCTTTTCGCACCTCCAAGCCATGGATTTCATGTCGCGCGGCCATATGCTTGCCGACACCACGGCAATTTTGGGTGCGCTCGACATCGTGTTTGGGGAGTGTGACCGCTAATGGCTGATGCAGTGCAAATTCCGGACGAAGCGGAAGTGCGCGCGCGCTGGGGCAATTTTGCCTTCACGCCGGAAAATATGGAAAAAGCGCGGACGATTATCGGCCGTTACCCCGAAGGGCGTCAGGCATCTGCCGTGATGGGTCTGCTTGATCTTGCCCAGCGCCAAGTGGGGGCAGAAACCAGCACGCAGGGTTGGTTGCCTGTGCCCGTGATTGAATATGTCGCGGCACAATTGGGCATGCCCTATATGCGCGCTTATGAAGTCGCGACCTTCTACACCATGTATAACATGGCGCCGGTTGGGAAATTCCATGTGCAGGTGTGCGGCACAACGCCGTGCATGTTGCGTGGATCAGACGATGTATTGGCGGCCTGTAAGTCCAAGGGCTTGGTCAAGGGCGGCACGACCCCGGATGGCCTGTTTACACTGAATGAAGTGGAATGTCTGGGGGCGTGCGCCAATGCGCCCATGGTCCAGATCAACGACGATAACTTCGAAGACCTGACTTTTGACAGCACGGTTGCGTTGCTTGAGGCGCTAGCTGCGGGCAAGCCCGTTAAAGTCGGCCCGCAAATTGATCGTCAGACCAGCTGCCCAGAAGGCGGGCCATCGACGCTCAAAGCTATGGTCACCGAAAACCACGATTATCGGGGGGAATGGAAGTGAGCCTGCAAGACAAGGATCGCATTTTCACCAACCTCTATGGCTTCCAGCCATGGAACCTCGATGCTGCGAAAAAGCGCGGCTGTTGGGATAACACCAAGAAGCTTCTGCAAATTGGTGCAGATGACATCATCGAGACGATTAAGGCTTCGGGTCTGCGTGGCCGGGGTGGGGCGGGCTTCCCTACGGGGATGAAGTGGAGCTTCATGCCCAAAAATCCGACGCCGGAGCGCCCCAATTTCCTCGTCATCAATGCCGATGAGTCCGAGCCCGGATCGTGCAAGGATCGCGAAATCATCCGCCACGATCCGCATCGCTTGCTGGAAGGCGCATTGATTGCGGGCTTCGCAATGCGCGCGCGGGCGGCCTATATCTATATTCGCGGCGAGTTTATTTACGAAGCCAAGGTTCTGCAGGCGGCTGTTGAAGAAGCCTATGCCGCCGGCCTGCTTGGCAAGAATGCCGCAAAGTCAGGCTATGACTTTGACGTTTTCGTCCATCGGGGGGCTGGCGCTTATATCTGCGGTGAAGAAACCGCGATGATTGAAAGTCTGGAAGGCAAGAAAGGCCAGCCGCGCTTGAAGCCGCCTTTCCCGGCAGGCGCGGGGCTTTATGGCTGCCCAACGACGGTCAATAACGTTGAATCTATCGCTGTTACGCCGACGATCCTGCGTCGCGGCGCGGATTGGTTCAAAAGCTTTGGCCGTGAAAATAATGCGGGCACCAAGCTGTTCCAAATTTCGGGCCATGTGAACAAGCCCTGCACGGTTGAGGAAGCGATGAGCATTCCTTTCCGCGAGCTGATTGAAAAGCACGCAGGCGGCATTCGCGGGGGTTGGGACAATCTGCTGGCGGTTATTCCTGGCGGCTCGTCAGTTCCCTTGGTTCCGGCCAAGGAAATCATGGACGCGCCCATGGATTTTGATGGCCTGCGCGCGCTTGGCTCGGGCCTTGGTACTGCAGCTGTCATTGTGATGGACAAATCGACTGATATTGTCCGTGCAATTTCGCGTCTGAGCTATTTCTACAAGCATGAAAGCTGCGGCCAGTGCACGCCGTGCCGCGAAGGCACGGGCTGGATGTGGCGCGTGATGGAGCGCCTGCGCGAAGGCAAAGCGGATGTGTCGGAAATTGACACCTTGTTTGAAGTGACCAAGCAGGTGGAAGGCCACACCATCTGCGCTTTGGGCGACGCGGCGGCTTGGCCTATTCAGGGCCTGATCCGTCATTTCCGCCCCGAAATTGAGCGCCGTATTGCCGAAAACAAGGGCGGCCAGATGCTGGAGGCGGCGGAGTAATCATGCCTAAAGTCACTGTAGACGGCACAGAAATTGAAGTTCCGGCGGGCGCGACTGTCCTTCAGGCGTGTGAGCTTGCGGGCAAGGAAATTCCGCGCTTCTGCTATCATGAGCGGCTGAGCATCGCGGGTAATTGCCGTATGTGCTTGGTGGAAGTGTCGCCCGGACCGCCCAAGCCGCAGGCAAGCTGCGCGTTGCCCGCGACTGAAGGCCAGGTCATCAAAACTGACAGCCCAATGGTCAAAAAGGCCCGCGAAGGGGTGATGGAGTTTCTGCTCATCAATCACCCGCTTGATTGCCCGATTTGCGACCAAGGTGGTGAGTGCGATCTTCAGGATCAATCTATGGCCTATGGCCGTGGCGGGTCGCGCTATGACGAAAATAAGCGCGCGGTGACCGAGAAATATATGGGCCCCATCGTCAAGACGACGATGACCCGTTGCATCCAATGCACACGCTGCGTCCGCTTTGCGGAAGAAGTGGCGGGAGTGGAAGAAATCGGCGCGATTTATCGTGGCGAAAATATGCAGATCACCAGCTATCTGGAGCGCGCTGTTTCCAGCGAGCTTTCGGGCAATGTTGTTGATCTGTGTCCCGTGGGTGCGCTGACATCCAAGCCCTATGCGTTTATCGCGCGTCCGTGGGAATTGAAGAAAACCCCGGCCATTGATGTGATGGATGCCGTGGGCACCAATATCCGTCTCGATAGCCGTGGCCGTCAGGTGTTGCGTGCTTTGCCGCGCATCAATGAAGATGTGAACGAAGAATGGGCGAGCGATAAGACTCGCCACGCCGTTGATGGCCTCATCCATCGGCGTTTGGACAAGCCCTATGTTCGCAAGAGCGGCAAATTGGTTGCTGTCGACTGGGCAGAGGCGCTGAAAGCGGTGGCTGCTGCGGCTGCGAAGGCGGGCAAGTCCGTTGCGGCCATTGCAGGCGATATGGTCGATTGCGAAACCATGTTCGCTGCGCGCCAATTGGTGAAGTCGCTGGGCGGCAATATGTTTGAAGGCCGCCAGACGGGCTTGGCCTATGACACATCAAGCCTGTCGGCGGTGAATTTCAACACCGGCATTGCCAATGTTGAAAATGCCGATGTCATTCTGCTTGTCGGGTCTGACTTGCGTCGTGAAGCGCCACTGGTGAACACGCGCGTGCAAAAGGCCGTGCGCAAAAAGGGCGCGAAGGTTTTCGCTATCGGTCCGGAGACGGATCTGACGTATAAAGCGGAATTCCTGGGCGCTAATCTCGGCCTGTTGGGCAAGCTGCCCAAGCAAGTGGCTGATGCCTTTAAGGCCGCCGAACGCCCAGTGATCATCGTGGGTGGCGGCGCCTTGCGCTATGAAGGCGCACATGGCGCAGCTCTGGCCTTTGCAAAGAAATATAAGCTGGTTCGTAAGGACTGGAATGGCTTTAACGTGCTGCACTTTGCAGCAGCCCGCATGGGTGGCCTGATGCTGGGCTATGCCTATGAGGGCGGCATCAAGGCCCTCGCAGCGAAGAAGCCCAAGCTGGCCTTCTTCTTGGGGGCCGATGAGGTCGACTACAGCCTGTTTGGCGATACGTTTAAGGTTTATGTCGGCCATCATGGAGATGCTGGCGCGCATGCGGCGGACGTTATTCTGCCCGGTGCGGCTTACAGTGAGAAGCCGGGCACATATGTGAACCTTGAAGGCCGTGTGCAGCAGGGGAATCGTGCCGTGTTTGCACCGGGTGACGCGCGCGAAGATTGGTCGATCTTCCGGGCTTTGTCTGACCTGACGGGCAAGACCTTGCCGTTCGACAGTTTTGATGCGCTGCGTGCCGAAATGGCAAAGGCTGTGCCTGCGCTGGGCCGTGAAGGCTTGGCTGATTATGGCTGGGATGTCCCAGCGCTTCCTGAAAAGGCGAGCGCGGATATTGCCGATTATCCGATTAAGGATTTCTACCTGACCAACGCCATTTGCCGCGCTTCAGAAACAATGCAGCGCTGCTCAAGCGAGTTGGTCAAAGGTGAAGAATGGCTGGAGGCAGCGGAATGACCTTTACCCAATGGTTCCAATCCTGGGGTGGGGAGGCGTTTGGCTGGTTTTTGGCCACCACCGTCCTCATTTTGATGATCGCCCTGCCGCTGATGCTGGCGGTTGCGATGATTATTTATGCCGACCGCAAAATTTGGGCCGCTATGGCATTGCGCCGTGGCCCGAACGTGGTTGGCCCGTTGGGCTTGCTTCAATCTTTTGCCGATGGCCTCAAGGTCATGTTGCAAGAGACGATCATTCCTTCGGCCGCTAATCGCGGGCTCTTCCTCCTTGCGCCGATCATCACCTTCACCGTGGCGCTGATCGTCTGGGCGGTCATTCCCTTTGGCCCCGGTATGGTGCTGGCCGACATTAATGTTGGCTTGCTCTATCTGCTCGCGGCCTCTTCGCTGGGGGTTTATGGGGTGATCATCTCGGGTTGGTCGTCCAACTCCAAATACCCCTTTTACTCAGCTCTTCGCGCCGCCGCGCAGATGGTGTCTTACGAAGTCTCGATTGGCTTTGTGCTGATTTCGGTCGTTCTTTGGGCGGACTCGTTCAATCTGTCGAAGATCGTCCTCGCGCAGCAGGGCCATATTTTTGGCTTCTTGAACGGATTTGGCTTTAACCCGCTGCTCTTCCCGATGGCGGTCGTCTTCCTGATTTCGGCCTTGGCCGAAACAGCCCGCGCGCCGTTCGATTTGACTGAAGCAGAATCTGAACTCGTCGCCGGCTATCAGACCGAATATTCGTCGATGTCGTTCGCGCTGTTCTGGCTGGGTGAATATGCCAATGTCATCCTGATGTGCGGCCTCAATGCCATTCTCTTCTGGGGTGGCTGGTTGCCGCCAGTGGATTGGGCGCCGCTTTATGCTGTGCCGGGGATCATTTGGTTCTTCTCGAAGATCCTGATCTTCTTCTTCATCTTCTCATGGATCAAGGCAACAGTGCCGCGCTTCCGCTATGACCAGCTGATGCGGCTGGGCTGGAAGGTTTTCCTTCCGCTCTCCTTGGTCTGGGTTTTCCTCGTTTCGGGCTATCTGATGCTGACAAGGTACGGCGCATGAGTGCGATTGCTCACTATATCAAAACCTTCACGCTCTGGGAGTTTGTGAAGGCGCATTGGCTGACCTTGAAGTATTTCTTCAAGCCCAAGGCGACGATCAACTATCCCTATGAGCGCAATCCGCTCTCGCCCCGTTTCCGCGGCGAACATGCTCTGCGCCGTTATCCCAATGGCGAAGAACGCTGCATTGCGTGCAAACTGTGCGAAGCTGTGTGCCCGGCGCTCGCGATCACCATTGAGGCTGAGCCGCGCGATGACGGCAGCCGCCGCACCACGCGCTACGACATTGATATGACGAAGTGCATTTATTGCGGCTTTTGTCAGGAAGCGTGCCCGGTCGACGCCATTGTCGAAGGGCCGAACCTCGAATTTTCGACCGAGACGCGTGAAGAGCTTCTCTATGACAAAGCCAAGCTGCTCGCCAATGGCGACCGTTGGGAACGCGCCATCGCTGCGAATATCGCCGCTGATGCGCCCTATCGTTGATCGGTAAGAGGGGGAGACCATGATCCAGGCATTCGCCTTTTACCTGTTTTCGGCCATCGTCATCCTGTCGGGTGCGCTGACCGTATTGTCGCGCAATCCGGTGCATAGCGTGCTGTGGTTGATCCTCGCCTTTTTCAACGCCGCAGGCCTGATGGTGCTGGTGGGGGCAGAGTTCATCGCGATGCTGCTCGTCATTGTCTATGTCGGCGCGGTTGCGGTGCTGTTCCTCTTTGTTGTCATGATGCTCGACATTGATTTTGCGGAATTGCGCAGCGGCTTTGTGCGTTATGGCTTTTTCGGGCTGTTGATCGCGCTGGTGCTGGCCGGCGAATTGATCATTGCTGGTGGTGCATGGTCCGCAGGCGCGATTGATATTGCCCATCGCGCGGCGCCGGCCTCGGCCGATCTCAGCAATATCGAAGCGATGGGTGCGCTCATCTATTCCAAATATCTGTATATTTTCGAAGCAGCTGGCTTGGTTCTCTTGGTCGCGATGATTGGGGCGATTGTTCTCACGCATCGGGATCGCAAGGATACGCGTCCGCAGAACATCTCGGATCAGGTGAAGCGCCGTCCGCAAGATGCGGTGCGCAACGTGAACCAGCCGGTCGGGCAGGGGGTAGAGCTATGATCGGGCTCCAGCATTATCTGGTCGTCTCGGCGATCCTCTTCGTGATGGGGGTGCTGGGCATCTTCATCAACCGCAAGAACATCATCATCATTTTGATGGCGATTGAACTCATCCTCTTGTCGGTGAACATCAACCTTGTCGCCTTCAGCGCCTATCTGGGTGATCTGGTGGGGCAGGTGTTTGCCATGTTCGTGCTGACCGTTGCTGCTGGTGAAGCGGCCATTGGTCTGGCCATCCTTGTCATCTATTTCCGCGGACGCGGGTCGATTGCGGTTGATGATGTCAACCGGATGAAAGGTTAAGCGTCGTGGAAACCATCAAGCTTATTGTTTTCCTGCCGCTTTTGGCCTCGATTATCGCGGGCCTTGGCAATCGGATGATTGGCAATGTCGCGGCAAAAGCCGTGACGACGGCGGCGCTGTTTATCTCTTGCGCGCTGAGCTGGCCGATTTTCCTCGGCTTTATGGGGGGCAGTGCTGAGGCACATGTTGTTCCGGTGCTGGATTTCATCCGCTCGGGCGATTTGAACGTTCAGTGGTCGCTGCGCGTTGATACGCTGACAGCGGTGATGCTGGTGGTGGTGACGAGCGTCTCCAGCCTCGTCCACCTGTATAGCTGGGGCTACATGTCGGAAGACCCCAGTCAGCCGCGTTTCTTTGCCTATCTCTCGCTCTTCACCTTTGCGATGTTGATGCTGGTGACAGCGGATAGCCTGGTGCAGATGTTCTTCGGCTGGGAAGGC
>JAGWVG010000305.1 GCA_018970965.1 Alphaproteobacteria bacterium
TGGGGCTGGCGATAGGCGATGATGTATCGGGCCTCACCATTCACACGCTTATGAGCCATCTTGCTTCGGCCGATGAGGATGTGCCGCAAAATGGGCAGCAATTGGCAGCATTCACATCGGCTGCGGCCAGCATTTCGGCGCAACGCTACAGCTTGGCAAATTCGGCCGGCATTTGCCTTGGTGCAGAGTATCATTTTGGCCTGACGCGGCCGGGACTTGCGCTTTATGGCGGCCTCCCTCGAGCGGAAGCCCTAGGCGCGTTGCACCCCGTGGTGGCCGTGGAAGCGCAAGTGCTGCAGCGTCGCTCGCTCGCGGTAGGTCAGACGATTGGCTATAATGCCACCTACAGGGCCGAACAGCCCCGCGAAGTCGCCATCGTGAATATCGGCTATGCCGATGGCTATGTGCGCGGCTTTTCTGGTCGCGGCACGGCGGGCGGCGGGCAATTCCCCGTTCTGGGTCGTGTCTCGATGGATTTGGTGGCACTGGATGTCAGCACAGCGCCCGAGATTGGGGAGGGGGATTGGATTGCCCTCGATTTCCATCTGCCAGAGGCCGCGCGCCAATCAGGCCTATCGCAATATGAGCTTTTGACGCTGTTGGGACATCGATTCGACCGCCTTTGGGATTGATTTGTGCAGCTTTGCTGCGCAACATGGGCATTGTGTTGCAGTGCAGCAGCGGCTGATGCTAAGCCAATGGGAACTGGGAGAAGAGTCGCATGGCAAAGTCGACACCGGGCGAAGGCCCCGTAACTATTAAGAAATATGCCAACCGCCGTCTCTATAACACCGAGACGTCCAGCTATATCACGCTCGACAATTTGTCGCAGATGGTCCGCGATGGCCGGGATTTTCGTGTCGTTGACGCCAAAAGCAATGAAGACATTACGCACAGCGTCTTGACCCAAATCATCATGGAAGAAGAAAGCCGCGGCTCTAATATGTTGCCCGCCGGCTTTCTGCGCCAGCTGATCTCGCTTTATGGCGACTCGATGCAGTCGATGGTGCCGCAATATCTGGAAGCCTCGATGGAGGCTTTTCGCCGCAACCAGACCCAGTTCCGATCCATGTTGGAAGGTGCTTTTTCAGGTGGCCCCTTTGAGGAGCTGCACAAGCGCAATATGGCGATGTTTGAAGCCGCAGCCGGTATGTTTACGCCCGGCGCGTCGGCCAAAACTGAGGCGCCAACATCGGCACCTGCCAGCGAAAAAGATGATGAAATCGCAGCACTTAAAGCTCAGCTCGCAAACCTGCAGGCAAAGGTAGACAAACTCGGTTAAGCTGCGCAAAAAGGCTGTCATGAAAAAGATAGCTTTGTTTGCTCCGCTGGTGCTGGCACTTGCTGCACCCCTTTCCGCTCAAACCGCTGTGACGGTTGTTCAGGCTGGTCGTTTGCTCGATCGTCCGGGCCAAGCGCCGCGTGGCCCCTCGACTATTGTGATCAAGGATGGCCGCGTCGCTGAAATTCTGCCCGGCATCGTGCCTGGCCCGGCTGGCGCGCGCATCATTAATCTGTCTGATAAATTTGTCCTTCCCGGTTTGATTGATAGCCATGTCCATCTCGATTCAGACGCTGGGGGCGATGCGGCTTTGCTTGAAGGCGTGACCAGCAGCGATGCCACCACGGCCTATCGCACGCTTGGCAATGCGCAAAAAACGCTGATGGCGGGCTTTACCACTGTCCGTAACCTGGGTGATGGTACGGGGGCGACGCTGGCGCTGCGCGACTTTGTGGCATCGGGCCAAATTTTGGGGCCACGCATTGTCGATGCGGGTCGGTCAATCTCCACCACCAGCGGTCATATGGATGGCACGCTGAGCTTGGCGGAAGATTTGCACTCCGCCATTAATCAGGAAAATCTGTGCGATGGTGTTGAAAGCTGTCGCCATGCCATTCGCATGCAAATCCGCCGCGGGGTGGATGTGATCAAGATTGCGACCACGGGCGGCGTTAACAGCCGTATTGGTGCCGGACTTGGCCGCCAAATTTTTGATGATGAGGTGAAAGCCCTCGTTGATACTGCGCATCTTTATAAGAAAAAGGTCGCCGTCCACGCGCATGGCGAAGATGGCATTAATGCAGCTCTTGCAGCCGGCGCAGACTCGATTGAACATGGCACGATGCTGGATGATGAAAGCATCAAGCTCTTCAAAAAGGTCGGCGCTTATTATGTGCCG
>JAGWVG010000031.1 GCA_018970965.1 Alphaproteobacteria bacterium
ACATCATAGCCAAAATCACGCATCGGCGAGGTGAAGAAAGGGGAAAGCCAAATGGCATCCACACCCAATGCCGCGACATAGTCCAAATGTTGGGTGATGCCCGCCAAATCCCCAATGCCATCGCCATTGGAATCGGCAAAGCTGCGCGGATAAATTTGGTAGATGGTCGCACCGCGCCACCACTCCCCCCGTTGGGAGTCTAAAGACAAAATCTGGTCAGTCATTTGGCGCGACAAATCATGTAATCCAAAGGAGCAAGAGTGACGACAAGCTGGCCGGGCGCTACCGGCGCCATTGGGCAAGCCCCGCGCAGCGCCTCAAACACAGTGCTGCGTGGATCTACTTCAACATTGGCTTTCAAAGGCTTGGTCGAGGTATTGAAGACGGCAAGAACCTCTTCCCCGCTTGCAGCATCAATACGTGACAGTGCAAACAACCCCGGCTGGTTGGCGGCGTTGCGGACCAGCTGCTTCCCGCGCCGCAAGGCCGGATGCGCCGATCGTAATGCAGCAAGAGCGGCGATCTCTTGATAGAGCGGGTGCGTCATATCAAAATTAGAAACCGCCGTGGTCGCTTTGGTGCCCACCAAACTATTGTCATTATAAACCGCGACTTTGGAGGGGAACATATCTTCGCGTGCGTCCTGATCAACACCATCGCCTGCAAAGCCCTGCTCGTCCCCCGAATACAGTGTCGGCACCCCACGACTAACAAACATCAGGGCATGGCCCAGCTTTACGCGCTGCAAGATCTCCGCATCGCCCGCCTCGGGATTGGCGAGCCGCATCTCGCGCGCGAAACGGCCCAAATCATGATTGCCAAGGAATGTTGGCAAGCGCCGCGCAGCCTCTGCGCCACCTTCATAAAGGCTATCGCCTTCGAACAAATAGGTCAGCCGGTCGGTGCCCGTTTTGCCCGAGACAGCATCAATCGCTGCACGACGGAACGCAAAATCCAACACCGCGGGCAGCCCGGCTTCTCGCGTGAACCGGGCGAGTGTCTGCACATCCAGTTCACCCAAAGCGACTTCGCCAAAGATATGGAAATTGGGAATGCCTCGCGCCTTGGCATGAGCCAAAATCGCTGGCGTAAACTTGGTCCAAAATTCCGCATTCACATGCTTGGCGGTGTCAATGCGATAGCCATCAATGCCAAAACGATCGATCCAGCTGCTGTAAATATCAATAAACCCATCCACCACGCGCGGATCTTCAGTCATCACATCATCAAGACCACTAAAATCGCCCATGGACGAGCTTTCGCCCGCAAAGGTGGAATCCCCACGATTGTGATAATATTTGGGGTCATTAAGCCAGGCTGGCACTTTCACTTTGGCTTCGGCTGGCGGCACAAACACCTGATAGGCATAGTCTGTGTCCGTCAATTTGGCGAAATTCTCAGCCGTTTGTAACGCATCCCCCGCAAAGCCTGAATTAACCGAGGCGCCATCCCGCGCGCGGCGGGAATAGGGATAATCGGCGCGGGAGCGATAGGCACAGCTGCTCGCCGGGCATTCGCGATATTGGATGACGTCGGCCGTGTGGTTGATGAGGATGTCCATATACACCTTCATCCCGCGCGCGTGCGCCGCATCCACCAGCGCTTTAAAATCATCCTCAGTGCCGAAATGCGGATCGACCGTGGTAAAGTCAGTCACCCAATAGCCGTGATAGGCGGCTGTTTCATGTCCGGGGGCACCCTGCACCGGCTTGTTCTTGAAGATTGGGCCAACCCAAATTGCGGTTGCCCCCAGCTTTTGAATATAATCGAGCCGGGCGGTCAGCCCTTTCAAATCGCCGCCATGGTAAAAGCCTTTGTGGGTGGGGTCATAGCCGGTCTTCAACCGATCCCCCTTCAAGCTCCCGCGATCATTTTTGCTGTCCCCATTTTCAAAGCGATCGGGCAGCAGAAAATAAATGATTTCATCTTCCGGCAAACGCTGGCGTAGCGCATCATTGGCGGTTGGCAGCGGCGTTGCGGTGGCCAGTGCCAAAGACAAAATGGCAGAAATGCTCATGACAGACCCTTTGCCGCGCAGTGTTGCGCAATGAAGTTTTCATGGGTGGGCAGTTGTTCTGCCGTCGCGCGAATGATGCGGCCAATATCTTCAAAAAAGCCCGCCAACTGCTCATACGTCAAATGATCGGCAAGCGGGTGATAGCTGTTGGGGTGGATATTCTGCCCCGTCAGCACTTGGAACCAGCCTATTTCGACGAACAGCTCCTCATTTTCTCGGAAGATGCGGCCTGTTTCACGGAACAGATCAATCTTGTCCTTCAGTGTTGTTGGAATCTCCATCTCGCGGCAGCGCTGCCAGAAGGGCGCATCCGTCCGCTGATTGGCGTGATAATGAAGGATGATGAAATCGCGGATGCGCTCATAATCAAACTGCATCCGGCGGTTGAACGCTGCGATATTGACGGGATCAAAACCCGCATTGGGGAAATGCGAAAGCAGCTTCGCAATGCCATCCTGAATCAAGTGGATGCTGGTGGATTCCAGCGGCTCTAAAAAGCCAGACGCGAGGCCCAGGGCGATAACGTTGTGCGACCAAGCCTTTTTGCGCATGCCAGTGCGGAATTTAATGGTCCGTGGCTCGGCCAGTGCTTCCCCTTCCAGATTGGAAAGCAGCACCGCGGTCGCCTCATCTTCGCTGATAAAATCAGAGCAGAAGACATGGCCATTGCCCGTGCGATGTTGCAGCGGGATGCGCCACTGCCAGCCCGCCTGATGCGCGATCGATTGCGTGTAAGGACGGGGCGGGCCAACATTGCGACTGGGGACAGCAATGGCCCGATCACAGGGCAACCAATGCGTCCAATCTTCATAGCCTGTTTCTAAGCTCTGTTCGATCAACAGACCACGAAAGCCGGAGCAATCGATAAACAGTTCACCTGCAATTTCAGCGCCGGATTCAAGCTGAACTGCCGTAACATGACCAGTGTCGCCATCGCGCAGCACCTGTTGGATACGCCCCTCGGTGCGAACGACGCCTGCGCCTTCGGCTATTTTGCGCAAATAGGCGGCGTAAAGCCCCGCATCAAAATGAAAGGCGTGCGCGATGCCATCTAAATTGGTGTTGGGAATTTGGTTAAACCGCGCAAAGCGCCCCAAGCGCGCAGCCACCTCGTTAAGCGAATAATCCCAAAGCGATCCGGCCACACCCTCTTTGCGACCGCGCAACCAATATTGGACAAATTCTAACAGGCCCAGGCTTTGCCCAAATTGGCCAAAGGCGTGCATATAGCTGTCGCCCAGCTGACCCCAATTTTGGAATTGAATGCCCAGCTTAAAGCTGCCGTGCGTTTCGCGCACAAATTCATTTTCATCCAGACCAACAAGTTGGTTGAACAAGCGAATGGCAGGGATCGTCGCCTCGCCGACGCCCACTGTCCCAATCTCATCACTTTCAACCAAGGTGATCGCGAGTTGCCGGCCCATAGTTTTGGACAAAGCGGCCGCCGTCATCCAGCCCGCAGTGCCCCCGCCAACAATCACAACTTTTTGGATGCGATTACCCATCATCTGGCGAACCTTGCATCGGGAACGGGTGCGCAATTTCCGGACATATTATGGCCCGGCGTCCCCAAAAAACAAAAAAGCGGGCCCAACTCAAACAGAGTCAGGCCCGCTCTTTAACGTCAGAATTTGTAGCTGACGCCAAGCATATAGTTGCGACCATAGTTTTGATAGTCGCGGATTTGGCGCGGATCACCATTGAGATAGGTGGTGAACGGCTCATTGGTCAGGTTGCTTGCAGTTGCCAGCACCGACACGCCTTCCAGCGGACCATGCTGGAATGTGTACCCAATTTGAGCATCCACAATCATTTCCGACTTCGCCATCACCTTGTCACGCGTCAAGCTGAGGCCCGACACTTCGGCCAAGAAGGACGAGCGATAACGGCCACTCAAGCGCGCCTGGAAGCCATTCTTTTCATAATAGGCGGTGCCATTCAGCACCCAGTGCGACAGCCCCGGCATGGTGATATAGTCACCCGTCTCACGGACACGGCTCTTGGTGTAAGATGCACTGCCGATCACGCCAAAGCCATCCAGAGCTGAGGTGAATGTGTTGAACGGCAGCGAGGCCGATGCTTCTGCACCGTAAATACGGCCCGAACGACCATTAACCCATTGTTCCACCAGACCCGTATTGGTCCGCGCAGTTACGCCGGCAGGCGGTGTGATGCCCGAGAAGTCGAACAGATCGGTCTGCTTGTAGATGTAATTTTCCAGATGCTTGTAGAAAGTACCCAGAGATACATACCCGCCCTTGCCGAAATATTTTTCAACAGCGAGGTCAATTGTGTCAGCCATCAGCGGACGCAACTGCGCATTGCCGACATTGCCTGACCAAGGCGATTGTTTGGGATCAGTCGAGTTCAGGATGTTGTTGGCAACATTGAACGAAACGCCGCCACCCGGATTGAGCTGATCCATGCGGGCGCGGGCCAGCATGCGCGCAGCGCCCATACGCAGGAACAGGTTCTGCCCAACTTCCGCCGACAAGTTCAAGCTCGGCAGGATTTCGGTATATTTTGAACCATCCGAGAACGGCTTCACACCGGCAAAGCTGGTCGACACATAGCTGTCACCCGACTGGTTGGTGTTCACCACCTGCACGCCAACATTGCCCTTCAGCGGGGCATTGCCCAACATGCTGTCGATATTGGCCTGAACATAGCCCGTCAGGACCTTTTCATGCACGATATAGCTGTTGGTGAAGCGGCTGGGCGTCCAGTTGCTTTCCGGGGTCAGCGTGTAATTGCCGGCCTGATAATAACGCCAGCTGTCAAAAGCGACCATGCCGGGGATGCCAATGAAGTTCAGCGACACCGGGCTGAACAGATAAGAAGACGGCACCGGGGTATTGGCCGGATAGTTCTTGCTCGTCAGCACAAAGCCTTCGTCAATCAGCTGCTTCTTACGATCGGTGTAGTTCACACCCACGCGGATGCTGGAGAAGAAGCCATCGACATCCTTTGTCGCCTGCAAACGCAGCGACTTCAGATCATCATGAATGCGCGGACGGTTAACAAAGCCATCCTGGCAATTTGGCACCTTACCGCCACAGCTGTTCCAGCCCTGCGGGTCAGTGATGACAAACAAATTGGGGTCAGCATAGTTGATCGTCGGCTTAAAGGCGATCACGCCGCCATTGGCGGGCATGGTGAAGCCCAAGCTGTCAGTGGCACCCACGCCACCGCCACGGCCCGTGCCAGTGTAGATTTCAAGATTTTCTTCAAGCTTGCGCAGACGCGAATAGCTGGCATCAAGTTCCAGCTTCAGCGTATCGGTCGCCTGATATTCAACATTGCCACCCAGCGACAAAATCTTGGAGTTGCGGTGCACCACGTCGTTGCGCATCACGGCTTCCACGCCATTGAAGCGACCGCTGGTCACGAGGCCATCTTGCACCGTGTAACCGGGCTGCAATTGTGCCGCGCTCCACTGCAGCGGAAGTTCAATACCGCGCAGACGCTGATTGTCGCGGAAGGACGACCAATAACCATCCAACGTCACGTGCAGCTTGTCGTCCGGCTTGAATTCCAAAACGCCGATCACGCCGTCACGATTCAATTCGTTCGACTTCACATAGGGCTTGGCACCGCCAATGACGAAGTTGCTGCCAACTGTGGGATAGCCCCAGGCCTGCCAGCGCTCTTCCGCCGTGGGCGACATCATGCGCGCATAGCCCAAGGCCCAGCCCACAGTGCCATCCGCATTCTGGTCGATATACGAAATATTGGCGCGATAACCCTTGTTTGAGATATCCGGGTTCAGCTTGCCCAGATCATTCATTTCACCACGCACGCCAACGGCAATGGTCCGCCCCTTGTAAGAAAGCGGCCGCGCCGTCTTCATGTCAATCGTACCGCCAATTGCCTGGCCGATCAGGCTGGCATCTGGCGTCTTGTAGATCACAGCGCCCGTCAGAAGTTCTGACGGATATTGATCAAGTTCAACGCCACGGTTGTTGCTGGCAGAAACCTGCTCGCGACCATTGAGCAAAGTTGTCGTGAAATCGGGCGCGAGGCCGCGGATCGACACCACGTTGGCGCGGCCATCAAGGCGCTGCGTGGCCAAACCGGGAAGACGCGACAGTGATTCTGCAATCGACTGATCGGGCAGCTTGCCGATGTCTTCAGCCGAAATCACTTCGACCATCGATGTATTTACCTTCTTCTCCTCAACCGACAGGTTGATGGAGGCGCGCAGGCCGGTGACGACGATTTCGTCGGCATCCGCAGCGGCAGCTTGTGCAAAAGCCGGCGTGGCAAGCGCCATGCCCATGCCCAGCGCCAACAGGCTGGCCGAACGACCCAGCATGGCGCGAGATACAGTAAACCCGGAAGTGTGCATTCCTCATCCCCTCACATACGGCGCAACAAGACCCGCGCCTGGCATCTGACACCCGTCATCAGAAAGCCGACATGGTTCTCTGCGCAGGTTAGGGTGAGGATTATCGGCCCGCACGCAGGGCGGACAGGATTGCACATACGTATTCAAAATGTCATGTTGATGAATATGGGTGGAGGTGCGACACAAGCGCCACAGTCTGTATGGGGCTTTGGCTTTATGCAACAAAATGCCACTCCAACGGGGAGGAGCCATGTCGGGCAAGCCGACATCTTTTGACATTGCACAATTGGCGGGCGTGTCGCAGCCAACTGTCTCTCGCGCGCTGCGCGGCAGCCCCACAGTGTCAGAACAAACTCGCAAACGCATCGAAGCGATTGCCCAGCAGCTGAATTATAAGGTCGATAAAAACGCCTCAAGCCTGAGACGGCGCGAAACCAACACGCTGGCATTGCTGTTTTATGAAGACCCCATGCCCGATGCGACGATTATCAACCCCTTCTTTCTCTCGATGCTGGGGGCAATTACGCAGACCTGTTCGCGCCATGGCTATGATTTGCTGATTTCGATGCAGCAATTCTCAAGCGATTGGCATGTCGACTTTGAAGAAAGCCGCAAAGCCGACGGCATCATTCTTTTGGGCCATGGCGATTTTGAGCCCTATCGTGCCAAGCTAGATCGACTGATGGAGCAAGGCACGCATTTTGTGCGCTGGGGCCCGGCGCGCGATGCGGGCTTAGGGGTCGTGGTCGGCAGTGATAATTTTCACGGCGGACAGCAAGCCACGTCACATCTGATTGGCCTCGGACGCAAGCGCATCGCATTTTTAGGTGAAGCCAACAGCCATTACCCCGAATTTAATGATCGCCACCAAGGCTATCTGCAAGCCCAAGCCGAAGCAGGCTTGAAGGCCGACCCGCGCCTATACCGCATGGCGCATACGGACCAATGCGGCCATGATGCCGTGTGCCAACTTTTGGCCGAGGGGCTCGAGTTTGACGCAATTTTTGCCGCGAGTGATTTGATTGCGCTCGGCGCGATGCGGGCCTTGCAAGAATATGGGCGGGATATTCCCAAAGATGTATCAGTTATCGGCTTTGACGATATTTTGGCAGCCAGCTTGGCCCGACCGCCCCTGACAACAGTGCAACAAGATTATAAGCGTGCGGGCGAAGTATTGGTGGAAACGCTCATCGGCACCATCCGCGCAGAGCCCGTCGAATCCATCGCGCTGCCGTGCAAGTTGGTGGTGCGCAAATCCTGCGGCGCCAAATAATCTGGTTGTGAATGGCCCGCGGTTCGCCGCCAGTGTATTCGTATACATCGCCTGCAAAATGTTGAGCCCATGACCACAGTCTGTCAGCAAGGGGCTTAAAGAATACAATAGTGCGAGGGGATGAAGTGATGGAAAAGCCGCGTCAGGGCTTTTGGGGCCTTTGGAATATCTCCTTTGGCTTTTTTGGCATTCAAGTCGCCTTTGGGCTCCAAAACGCGAATGTCAGCCGCATCTTTCAATCGCTCGGCTCGAATGTCGATGATCTTGCGATACTTTGGATTGCTGCGCCATTGACGGGGCTCTTGGTACAGCCGCTGGTTGGCTATTATAGTGATCGCACTTGGGGCCGGTTTGGCCGCCGTCGCCCTTATTTCATGGCAGGGGCCGCTCTTGCAGCCCTTGCTCTAGTGGGCCTCCCCAATGCCGGCCTCCTTCTGGTTGCGGCTGTGTTGCTCTGGCTCTTGGATGCCTCGCTCAATATCTCGATGGAACCGTTTCGCGCCTTTGTCGGCGATATGACGCGGGAGGATCAGCGCGCGCAAGGCTATGCCGTGCAGACAGCTTTTATTGGCACCGGCGCAGTTTTGGGGTCTATGGCGCCCTGGGTTCTGGCGCATCTGGGCGTGCCCAATGTAGCGGCACAGGGCATTCCACCCTCGGTGCGTTATGCCTTTTACATTGGGGCCGCTGCGATTTTTATCGCGGTTTCATGGACTGTGCTCACCACCCGCGAATATTCCCCCGAAGAGTTGCGAGGTTTTGGCAGCGACGCAGCGACACCGCCCGCCCAAGCTAACCTTACCGCTTCCAACACGGGAGGTTTGTGGTTGATGGGCGGCGCGTTTGTTTTGGCGCTGGTGGAAACATTGACACTGGATAAACAGCTTTATGTGCTGGGCGGCGGCTTGGGCGTTTATGGCTTAGCGCAAATGGTGAACACCGCCGCACTCAAGCGTGGCGGCTCGCTTGGTGCGCTCAGCCAGATTTTGAGCGATCTTAACAGCATGCCACGGCAGATGCGGCGCTTGGCTGTGGTTCAGTTCTTCACATGGATCGCGCTTTTCATCCTTTGGATTTATACCACGCCGGTTGTCACTCAATATGTGTTCCACGCCACAGACACGGCCTCGGCCGCTTATAATTCTGGGGCTGATTGGGTGGGCGTGCTGTTTTCCATTTATAATGGCGTGGCCGCATTGGCGGCTTTGGCGCTGCCGTTGCTGACGAGAAAGATCGGCGCAGCGCGCACCCATATGGCGTGCCTGCTCACCGGGGCGGCCGCTTTTGCCGCGATGATGGTTATCCGCGATGCAAACCTGCTCGTGCTGCCCATGATCGGCATTGGCGTTGCCTGGGCGTCAATTCTCACCATGCCCTATGTCATTCTCTCAGCGATTTTGCCGCAAGAGAAGTTCGGCATTTATATGGGCATCTTCAACTTCTTCATCGTGCTGCCGCAATTGATGATTGCCACCATCATGGGCGGCATCATGCGCAGTTTCTTCCCCGGCGCACCCATTTGGACGATGTTGATTGCGGCGCTGGTCATGGCGGGTGCGGCGCTCGCGATGCTGCGGGTCGATCATAAACAAGCGTCTTAAGGAGGATCGACAATGCGGTTTGCGGCAGCAGCGCTCGCATTTGGCCTTGCACTGATGACGATGGCCGAGGGTGCTTGGGCGCAGATGCCTCCTGCTGGGCAGAGCCATGCCGAAGCGGGGCGCTTTCTGGAATATGCGGGACTAAAGGCAGCGGGCCTCCCCGACCAGAAGCTCACCATCTGGCTGCCCCCCGGATATGACACCAGCACACGGCGTTACCCGGTGCTCTACATGCATGATGGGCATAATCTGTTCGATCCTGCCAAGTCGAATTTTAACAAAGTGTGGAAGGCCGATAAGGCAATGTTGGCCTCAGCCAAAGCGCACCACACAGAGCCGCACATCATCGTCGGCATTTGGGCACCGGGGGTGGACCGTTATCGCCAATATCTTCCTCAGCCTATTTATGATGCCGCAAGCCCCGCGCTGCGCGCGCAAATGGACAGGCTGGCAGGTGGGCCAATTGTGTCCGATGCTTATCTGCGCTGGATGACTGACGATTTGAAGCCGTGGGTGGATGCGCACTTGCGCACCAAAACGGGCCCTGCCGACACAGCCATTGCAGGCTCAAGCATGGGCGGATTGATAAGCTGCTATGCCTTTATGGCACGGCCCGATGTCTTTGGTCAGGCTGCGTGCGTCAGCAGCCATTGGCCCTCCGTTGATCCGCGCGAGGTTGGGCCAACCAATCCAGAATTGCAGGCACTGCTCACAGGTTGGTTCCGTCAGTCTTTAGGAGCACCGGGCCAGAGACGGCTGTGGATGGACCATGGCACTGCCACGCTGGATGCCTTTTACGCGCCTTATCAAGCTGTGGTCGATGCGCAGGTCGCCGCCAAGGGATGGCAAAAGGGCCGCGATTTTGAAAGCCGGGTCTATGAAGGCGCCGAGCATGAGGAAAATGCTTGGGCGGCACGCCTGCCAGAAATTTTCAACTGGCTGTTTGCGGATAAGAAAAAAGCCAGCCGGTAAGGGCTGGCCATTTTCACATCTCTGAAAAGATGGTGGAGCCTAGGGGAGTCGAACCCCTGACCTCTACACTGCCAGTGTAGCGCTCTACCAGCTGAGCTAAGGCCCCATTCGGAGGCGCGCCTTTATGTCAGGCGCGCCTCTGTTGCAACCCTTAGGTTGCGGGTTTTTTGTGATCAGTTGTCGTCGTTCGTCTCGCCGGTGTCGACGCCGAGGTCATCGTCCCCGCCCAGATCGACATCGTCGTCGGCCGAGGGTTCGCTTTCGGTGTCAACGTCCAGATCCAGATCCGCGCTCAGATCGGCATCGGGCGTGACGGGCGCGTCGGTTGTCGCGGCTTCAAACGGAAGCGGCTGCTTCGACTTGAGGACCGGTTCCGGGATCCAGGCATAGCTGCACGAAATGCAGGTGACCGGATCGTCCTTGGTCAGGTCGTAAAAACGCGTCGCGCACTTCGGGCACGTACGCTTGGTGCCCCATTCAGGCTTCACCATGAGCCTTAAGCCTTTCAATCAAGCAGAATTGCTTTTCGCCGATCCACAGAACCGGCTGAATCGGCGCGCGCCTTGCCATAGCGAAGCGCCGCTGTCAAAGACGCCCGCGAAATGGCGCACACTTCTCCCTCTCCCAAATCCTTCGCCAGGAGCGGTCCGCTCTCCGGCACGGTCCGCGTTCCCGGTGACAAGTCGATCTCCCACAGATCCCTGATGCTGTCCGCGCTGGCAGTGGGTGAAAGCGTGATCGAAGGCCTGCTCGAAGGGGAAGACGTTCTGGCAACGGCCGCCGCGATGCGGGCGATGGGCGCGCAGATCACGCGCGGCGCAGACAGGGTGTGGCGCGTGCATGGCGTCGGCGTGGGCGGCCTGCTGCAGCCCGAGTCGGCGCT
>JAGWVG010000032.1 GCA_018970965.1 Alphaproteobacteria bacterium
GCAATGGGTGACCGAAGGATTTCCCGATGCGGCCCGTGCGGACGCGCTGATCAACGAGCTGATCGGCGCTTAATCGAATTTATTGTCGCGCGGGAAGCCTAAGGGCGGCATCCGCCCAGCCGCCCCACGCGCAACACGCCATGGCACTAAGTCGCTTTCAGTGCGCACCCGGCCGCTCTCGCCCCCCATTGGCCAGCTCAAGCCTTCTTCCAGACGGAAGCTCGTCGCATCTGACAGACCCCCGTCTTTATATTTTTGCAAGGTGACGCCTTGGCCACGGCCCATCTCGGGCAGCTCATTCAGGGGGAAGACAACCAGCTTGCGATTATCCCCCACCACGGCAGCATAATCATGCCCTGCGCCAATCACGCGCGCGACGGCAAGCTTCGCGCCTGTGCGAACATTTACAACCTGGCGGCCTTTGCGCGTTTCGGCAATCACTTCGGCGCTTTTTGCAATAAAGCCCTTGCCGTCTGATGCGGCGAGCAGAATGCGCTCTTCCGCGCGCGCCGGGAAGACATTCACAATCCCGGTACCGTCCGGCAGATCAATCATCAGCCGCACCGGCTCGCCAAAGCCACGGCCACCGGGCAGCTTATCCGCACCCAATGTGAAGAAGCGCCCGTCTTCGGCCACCACCAAAATCTTATCGGTTGTCTGTGCGTGGAAAGCGAAAGCAGGGCCATCGCCTTCCTTAAACTTCAACGCTTCCGCTGTATCGAGCGCCACATGCCCCTTCATCGCGCGGACCCAGCCGCGCTGCGACATGATGACTGTAATCGGCTCCCGCTCAATCATCGCTTCGAGCGGAATGTCGCGGGCTGGGGCTGCCTCTTCCACCAAAGTCCGGCGCTTGCCGAGTGGCGTTTCTGGGCCATAGCGATCACGCAGCGCGGCCAAATCTTTCTTGAGGCGCGTACGCTGGCGCTGCGGACTTTCAAGCAGCTGCACCAGGCCTTCGCGCTCGGCAAGCAGCTTATCGCGCTCGCCTTTGATTTCCATTTCCTCAAGCCGCCGCAGGCTGCGCAAGCGCATATTGAGAATGGCCTCGGCCTGACGATCCGTCAGATTAAACTCGGCCATCATAACAGGCTTGGGCTCATCTTCGGTGCGGATGATTTCAATCACGCGGTCGAGATTGAGATAGGCGACAAGATAGCCTTCGAGCAGCTCAACCCGATCATCAATTTTCGACAATCGATGCTGCGAGCGGCGAACAAGAACTTCAATCTGATGATCAAGCCACGCTGCCAGCACGTCTTTCAAGCCCATGACGCGCGGTGTGCGGTCTGCGCCCAGCACATTCAGGTTCAGCGGGAACTTGCTTTCCAGTTCCGTCATGCGGAACAGGCTTTCCATCAACACATCCGGATCAACGGATCGGCTTTTGGGCTCAATGACAAGCCGGATCTCTTCGGCAGATTCATCGCGCACATCCGCAAGAATGGGCAGCTTCTTATCATTAACGATCTGCGCAATCGCCTCGATCAGCTTGCCCTTTTGCACTTGGTAAGGAATTTCGGTGACAACCGCGATCCACGTCCCGCGGCCCTGATCCTCCACGCTCCAGCGCGCGCGAACGCGGAAGGAACCGCGACCGGTTGCGTAGGCATCCGCAATCGAAGCTGCGCTATCCACCAATTGTCCGCCCGTGGGGAAATCGGGGCCCTTAACAAACTGCATCAACTCAATTGGATCGCACCGCGGATTATCAATCACATGCGTTGCGGCATCGATGATTTCCGCCACATTATGCGGCGGAATGCTCGTCGCCATGCCGACCGCAATGCCCGAAGCACCATTGGCAAGAAGATTGGGGAACAGGCCGGGAAAAACTTCAGGCTCTTCATCTTCGCCATTATAAGTCGGGCGAAAATCAACAGTGCCATCATCCAGCCCCGCCATAAGCTCAATCGCCGGAGGCGCCATGCGCGCTTCGGTGTAGCGATAGGCAGCCGCATTATCGCCATCGATATTGCCGAAATTGCCTTGGCCGTCGACCAGCGGATAACGCAGGGAAAAGTCCTGCGCGAGACGGACCATCGCATCATACACGCTGGCATCGCCATGCGGGTGATATTTACCAATCACATCGCCCACAACACGTGCGGACTTCTTGTACGCGCCCGTCGGATCCAGTTTCAGTTGGCGCATCGCCCAAAGCAGGCGACGGTGGACGGGCTTTAGCCCATCGCGCAAATCAGGCAGCGAGCGCGCCGTAATGGTGGACAGCGCATAGACCAGATAACGTTCCGACAACGCCGCATCAAAAGGCGCGTCGACAATCGACTGAAAGGGATCGTCAGCGTTTTCGGTCGGGTCGATCAAGTCTGCCATGCCTTACGCCTAGCCCATTGCCCGCGGCTTGAAAATCGGATCAGGCCGATTTGGGCCGCCGGATCAAACCTTCCTGTGCACAAGTGGCCACCAAGCGTCCATCGCGGGTGTAGATGGAGCCGCGGTTAAAGCCTCTGCCTCGGCCTGCCCATGGGCTATCGCAATGATAAAGCAGCCAATCATTCACGTTCACATCATCATGAATCCAGACAGCATGATCAAGGCTGGCCGACATAAAGCCGGGCGTGACCCATGTAACGCCATGCGGCAGGGTGGAAGTGCCGAGCAAATAACTGTCGCTGGCATAAGCCAAAATCGCGCGATGCATCGCCGGGTCTGCCTCAATGGGCGATGCCAAGCGGAACCAAATGCTTTGAACTGCGGGATCGCGCTTTTCGGTCCCCAGCCAATCGCGCGGATCAACAGGCCGATATTCAATTGGTCGCGCCTGGGTAAAGCGCTCACGCATGGGCTCGGGAATGTTATCGGCAAAGCGCTGGCGCAACTCGGTCTCATTGGCGAGGCCTTCGGGGCCCGGCACATCAGGCATCGCATCCTGATGGGCATAGCTGTCTTCCAGCTTTTGGAAGGAACAGGCCATGTTCAAAATCGGTCGATCCTGCTGCAAGGCAATGACGCGACGGGTTGAAAAGCTACCGCCATCAAAATCGCGCTCTACGCGATACGTAATTTCAAAATCTTCGCTGCCCGCACGCATGAAATAGGCATGCAACGAATGTGCAATGCGCACGCCCTCGACTGTATCTTGCGCGGCCATAAGAGCTTGGGCGATGACCTGCCCACCAAAGACACGACCCACGCCGCCAGGCTTGCGGCGGCCAAGATACCAGCCATCGCCCATGCGCTGGACAGACAAGAGAGCGGTCAGATCGGAAACAAGCTGTTGTGCGTCAGTCATAGCGAAGCGTTTGCGTTGCAATGGCCACAAATGCAATGGGGCTGTTGCCGACGTTACGTCATTGGGGCGCCGTGTGAGAAGCTGCTGCAACCGACGCCCGACGCGCTGAGATAATCGTAATCGCGGGGTCCAACATTTGTCCCTTTAGGGCGCCCTCTCCTTTGGTGGCCGAGACAGGCCCATCATGGATTTTGCGCACCACATCCATGCCATCCACCACATAGCCAAAGACAGCATAGCCTTCAGGCTCTTCCGCTTTGGGGCGGGCGGGATCTGCATCCAATCCGGGCAATGAACCAACCAAAATCGAAAAATCCCCGGTTGCTGTGCCCGGCGCCCAACGCGCCATAGAAAGCGCCCCAGCGGTGTGGCGCAGGCCCGTGATATTGGTTGGTTCATGCGCAATGGGTTTCAAGATGCGCTTGGGATTGTTCTGCGTGCCGCCTTGGATCAGCCCTTGAATCTGGCCGTTTTCATCAGCCCAGAGCTTCATGGACCGATAAAAAATCGTCCCATCAAAACGCTTTTGATCAACATAGCGCAGGAAATTGCCGGCCGTAATCGGCGCATGTTCGCGGTCCACCTCAACAGTGATTGGCCCCGCACTGGTCGTCAGCACCACGCGAACGCGCGGAGCGGTATCAGGCGGGGTCGCAGGCTTTGGCGCGGCGGAATTGCGCGCCTTCTTTGCCGGTGCGGCAGCCTGGGCGGGCAGCATCAGCGCAAACAGCGCCATAAAAACCATAATCTTCGCCATAAGCAGCGCGGTAAAAAGCGCCACTTTGCGCGCGGCCATCGGCGGGAGCGTCACTTTGTGTGTCATCCGCCTATCATGCCGCCTCTGCCCCGCTGTGCAAGGCCCAACTATGGGGGGGGTGACTTGACCCCAGCCAAGCACCCGATCAAAGGCACGCCCATGTCGCGCCAAACTCACACGCCGCAAAATGGCCTGCCCTTCGCCCTTGCTGCCTATCTCATCTGGGGCATGATGCCGCTCTATATCAAGCCGCTGGCGGGCCTTTCCGCTTTTGAGATATTGGCCCACCGCATCCTCTGGTCCCTGCCCGTCGCGCTGGGCTTTGTCTGGATCCTTAAGCAAGCTGGCGATTATCGCGCCGCGTTGACCGACAGACGCAGTTTGCTGACGATGCTTGCAAGTTCGCTTCTCATTTCGATTAATTGGACAGTCTATATGTGGGCGATCATGCACAATCAGGTGATGTCGACCAGTTTGGGCTATTATCTCAATCCGTTGGTCAATGTGCTGCTGGGCCGGCTGGTATTGAAAGAGCAGCTCAACCGCTGGCAGGCCGCGGCTGTTGTGGTGGCCGCCACGGGCGTCGGCATTTTGCTGTTTGAAGAACCTGGCGCCATCTGGATCAGCATCACGCTGGCATTGAGCTTTGGCACCTATGGGCTTGTCCGCAAAATGACGCCCGTGCCGGCTGTCGCTGGACTTGCAGTGGAAGTGACCTTGCTCGCCCCAATTGCGGCTGGAGCACTCTTACTGGGTCTTGCATCCTCCGCGGGCTTTGGCAGCTCATCGCACATCTCGCTGTTGCTGATGGGCAGCGGGTTGATGACGGCCATTCCACTGCTTCTCTTCGCAACTGCGGCGCGCCGGATGAGTTATACCGCGCTGGGCTTTGTCCAATATGTCGCGCCCACGATCGTCTTTTGTCTCAGCGTCTTTGTGTGGAAAGAGCCGCTTTATCCCGCCAAATTGCTCTGCTTTGCCTGCATCTGGGCGGCCATTGCAATTTTCAGCGCAGATGCCATCCGCCGGATGCGCGGCGCGGACGCATAATCACGAAAAAGAAAAGGGGCCGCCAAAGCGACCCCTTTCCCTGTTTCCCTAATCGGCGTGCGATCAGTCGTCATCGCCCTTCAAAAAGGCAGGCATATGATCGGCATTGCCGCCTTCATCGCCACCTTCTGAACGCTCACGACGCGGACCACGATCGCGATCACGACCGCCACCGCCATTGCGCTTGCGGTCACCATCGCGGCGCGGACCACGGTCACCGCGGTCGCCACGATCGCCGCGCGGTTCACGCGGCTCGCGGGCCGGGCGCGTATCTTCCAGCTCTTCGCCCGTTTCTTGGTCAACGACGCGCATCGACAGACGGACCTTGCCGCGATTGTCGATTTCGAGAACCTTGACCTTCACCTCTTGGCCTTCCGACACAACATCCGTCGGCTTTTCGACACGCTCATTCTTCATTTCAGAGACGTGGACGAGGCCGTCCTTGCCACCCATGAAGTTCACAAACGCACCAAAATCGACGATGTTGACGACCTTGCCGTTGTAGATCTTGCCCACTTCCGGCTCTTCGACAATGCCGAGGATCCAGTTCTTGGCAGCTTCGATCTGCGACAGATCCGACGACGAGATCTTGATGACGCCTTCATCATCAATATCGACCTTCGCACCCGTGGTGGCCACGATTTCGCGGATGACCTTGCCGCCCGTGCCGATGACGTCACGGATCTTCGACTTATCAATATTGATCGTCTCAATACGCGGGGCGTGCGCTGAAAGTTCGGTGCGGGTTTCACCCAGCGCCTTGTTCATTTCACCCAGGATGTGCGCACGGCCTTCCTTGGCTTGCGCAAGTGCCTTTTCAAAGATTTCCTTGGTGATGCCGGCAATTTTGATGTCCATCTGCATCGTGGTGATGCCTTCAGACGTGCCTGCCACCTTGAAATCCATGTCGCCCAGATGGTCTTCATCACCCAAAATGTCAGACAGGATCGCGAAATCCTTACCTTCGAGGATGAGACCCATAGCAATGCCCGACACCGGACGCTTGATGGGAACACCAGCATCCATCATCGCCAAGCTGCCACCGCAGACCGAGGCCATCGACGACGAGCCGTTGGACTCGGTAATGTCCGAGGTCAGACGGATCGTGTAGGGGAACTCGTCCTTCGACGGCAGAACCGGGTGCAGCGCGCGCCATGCGAGCTTACCATGGCCGACTTCACGACGGCCCGGCGCGCCGAAGCGGCCAACTTCACCAACCGAATAGGGCGGGAAGTTATAGTGCAGCATGAAATGCTCATAATGCAGACCGTTCAAGCCATCGATCATCTGCTCTGCATCCTTGGTACCCAAGGTGCAGGTGGCAATCGTCTGGGTTTCCCCACGCGTGAACAGGGCAGAGCCGTGCGCGCGCGGCAAGAAGTGCGTTTCACCCAAAATCGGGCGGATCTGCGTGGTCGTGCGACCATCGATGCGCTTGCCGTCCTTCAGGATGGCGCCACGCACGATTTCAGCTTCCAGCTTCTTGGTGAGCTTGATGCCCGCCATCACCATCTGCGGATCAAGGCCGTCTTCAGCGAACATCGCCTTGGCCTTGTCGCGCGCCGCATTCAACGCATTCGAACGCGCCGATTTGTCGGTCAGCTTATAGGCTGCCGCAATGTCGTTGCCGATCAGCTTTTTCAGCTTCGCCTTCAGATCACCCAGATCATCTTGCGGAGCCATTTCCCAAGGATCCTTGGCAGATTGTTCGGCCAGCTTCACAATCGCCTTGATGACGTCGCGGCAGGCATCATGCGCGAACATGACGGCGCCCAGCATGACTTCTTCCGACAGCTCATTGGCTTCGGATTCAACCATCATCACAGCGTCATAGGTCGCCGCGACCACCAGATCGAGATCGCCTTCAGCAACCTGTTGATCCGTGGGGTTCAGGATATATTCGCCGTTCAGATAGCCGACGCGGGCAGCGCCGATCGGGCCCATGAAGGGAACGCCCGAAATCGTCAGCGCGGCAGACGCCGCAACCATCGCCAATACATCGGGCTCATTTTCGCCATCATAGGAAAGCACCTGCGCAATGCAGTTGATTTCGTTGTAAAAGCCTTCGGGGAACAGCGGACGGACCGGGCGGTCAATCAAGCGGGAAACCAAGGTTTCCTTTTCCGTCGCGCCGCGTTCACGCTTGAAGAAGCCACCGGGAATACGGCCAGCTGCGGAATATTTTTCCTGATAATGGACTGTGAGCGGGAAAAAGTCCTGCCCGTCCTTTACCGATTTGGCAGCCGTGACAGCGCACAGCACAACCGTTTCGCCAAGGGTCGCCACAACGGCGCCGTCGGCCTGACGGGCAACCTTGCCCGTTTCGAGCGTCAGGGTTTGTCCGCCCCACTCGATGGATACAGTTTTCGTATTAAACATCAGATTTCCTTCGATCCCTTGTGCCCTATTGCACCAAGGGGCCTCTGCTGGCGGGCATCCGGCCCACCGACGGTTTGGGGCGCAATAACTGCCCCATTAGCACCCCGCCGAATTGCGGGACGAGCCAAAACCCTGTCCATAAACACCAGACAGGATGAAAAAGGCCCGCAAAAGCGGGCCTTTTTTTTACTTGCGAAGGCCGAGCTTCGCGATGAGCGCCAGATAACGCTGTTGGTCAATCTTCTTCAGATAGGCCAGCAGCGAACGGCGGTTGTTCACCAGCATCAACAGACCGCGACGCGAATGGTTGTCCTTGGCGTGTGTCTTGAAGTGCTCAGTCAGGTTGTTGATGCGTTCCGTAAGGATCGCAACTTGAACTTCAGGAGAGCCCGTATCGCCTTCCGCGCGGGCAAATTCCTTAACGAGAGCGGCCTTGCGCTCAACCGTGATCGACATAGTCTTTTTCCTTCGACATCGAGTTTACATGTTAAAGCCGCGTTCCACCGTAACGATGCCATCCAGCACATCCACCAAAGCCACAGGCACATCGGCCAAAAGCGCAAGGTGAAGGCCGTCTGGTGCGGCAAACCCGGAAAGGACACGCCCTTGACGGAGCGCCAAAGCCTGACCGGGGTCGAGAGCGAGCGCCGGGATGTCGACCAGCGCCGTTCTCAATGGCAACACAAGGCTGCCAAGCGATTGGCCCTTAGCGGCCTCGTCCAGAATGTCCAGCGAAATCGCCTGATCGAGGCCAAACGCGCCAGCTTTCACGCGCCGCAACATCGTCACATGGCCGACTGTGCCCAATGCCACAGCAATGTCGCGGGCAAGACTGCGGATATACGTGCCTTTAGACACATGGGCAGTCAGGGTGATGTCACTAAGAGGCGCAAGGTCCTCCCCATCGCCCCACGAGGGGGAGGATTGAACAGCCAAATCATAAATCACGACATCGCGCGCCTTAAGCTCTACCTGTTCCCCCGCACGCGCCAGATCATAGGCCCGTTGCCCGTCCACCTTCAGCGCAGAATAGCTGGGTGGCACTTGCGAAATTGGGCCAGTGAATTTCGCAAGAATGGCCTCAATCGCCATCCTGTCCGGCAGAAGAGAACTGGTCGCGATAACCGTCCCTTCCAGATCCAGCGTATCCGTCTCAGTCCCAAATTGGATTGTGAAATCATAGATCTTGGACGCATCAAGCATCCGGCCAGCAAGCTTGGTGGCCTCGCCAATGGCAATCGGCAGCACGCCAGTTGCCAGGGGATCCAGCGTGCCACCATGACCCACTTTCGTTTTGGGATAGCCCCCCACCCGCAACGCTCGCTTCACAGCCGAGACTGCGTTGGTTGACCCTAAACCCAGTGGCTTATCAAGAATGATCCAGCCATTGAGCGCAGAAGGCGCCTCAGCCACGAACCTTTTCCATAAAATGCTTGCGGCACAACGCGACATAGCGATCATTGCCGCCAACTTCGGTCTGCGCGCCTTCCTTCACCGCATTGCCATTGGCATCCACGCGCAGGTTCATCGTGGCCTTGCGGCCGCATTCGCAAACCGCCTTTAATTCGACAAGCGTATCCGCGATCCCCAAGAGTGCCGCAGAACCAGGGAAGAGCTCTGCCTGAAAATCAGTCCGCAACCCATAAGTGACAATCGGAATGTTTTCTTCATCGGCCAACCGAGCAAGCTGCAACACCTGATCCCGCGACAAGAATTGCGCCTCATCGACCAGCACACAGGCCAAGCGGCGCTGCGCTTGTTCTGCCGTCACCTCAGCAAACAAATCGGTTTCTGGACGAAAGCGATGCGCCTCGGCCTTCAGGCCGATACGGCTGGTGATTGCGCCGACTTCGTAGCGGTCATCCAACTCTGCGGTCCACAGCATCGTTTCCATGCCGCGTTCTTTATAGTTGAAGGCCGCTTGCAGCAGGGTGGTCGATTTGCCTGCATTCATCGACGCATAATAAAAATAGAGCTTCGCCATTAGTCGGCATCCGACGCCAAATCACGCGCCACTTTGGGGTTGCGCAACAGTTTGTCGATATGGGTGCCTTCGTCAAAGCTCTCATCCGCCAAAAACTTCAGCTTCGCTGCATATTTCTGACGCACTTTGGAGGCGACAGTACGTTGCAAAAAGGCCGTATTGGTTCGCAACGCCTTCAGCACCGCCTCTTCATCTTTGCCCAATAGAGGTTTTACGAACACCGTTGCATGACGCAAATCAGGCGACATGCGCACTTCGGTAATCGACACCGGGTGCGAGGCCAGAACATCATCATGCACTTCGCCGCGCATCAGAATTTCTGACAGCACATGGCGCACCTGTTCCCCCACGCGCAGGACACGGACGGAGCGAGTTTCTTCGGTCTGGCTGGTCATCAGGGCCTCCGGCCCCTTCCCGTTTCCGGAAAGGGGGTGGGATTACAGCGTGCGAACACGCTCTTCGACGTCAAAGACTTCGAGCATATCGCCCGGCTTGATGTCGTTCGTGCCTTCCAAGACAACACCACATTCCAGACCAGCGCGGACTTCGGCCACATCGTCCTTGAAGCGGCGCAGCGAGGCAATGACCGTCTTGCTGACGATAACATCGTCGCGCGTGACGCGAGCGTGGATACCCTTCTTGATATACCCATCGGTAACCAAGAGGCCGGCCGCCTTGTCCTTTTTGCCAGCGGGGAAAATTTCCTTGATTTCGGCGCGGCCAACGACCGTTTCGAAATATTCCGGACCCAGTTCACCCGCCATACCGGCACGGATTTCATCCAGCAGGTCATAAATGACGTCATAATATTTCAGCGCTACGCCATTGCGCTCGGCAATTTCGCGCGCCTTGGCATTGGGACGGACGTTAAAACCAATGATCGGCGCACCTGATGCCTTGGCCAGCGTCACATCGCTTTCGGTAATGCCACCAACGCCGGAATGGAGAATGCGGACCTTAATGTCGTCATTACCAACCTTGGCGAGCGACGAGATAATCGCTTCCACCGAGCCTTGCACATCGCCTTTAACGACCAGCGGATATTCTTTGGCCTGCTTTTCCTTAAGCGCCGAGAACATCGATTCCAACGAGGCTGGGCCAGAGCCCGTGCGCTTGCGGGTCGCGACTTCTGAGCGATAGGCAGCCACTTCACGCGCACGCGCTTCGCTTTCCACAACCGTCAACGTATCGCCGGCCGAGGGCACACCGCCCAAGCCAAGCACTTCGACTGGAGCGGAAGGACCAGCTTCCTTAATCTGCATGCCCTTGTCATTGACCATCGCACGCACACGGCCACTTTCTGCACCCACCACGAAGATGTCGCCCGTGCGCAGCGTGCCGCGCTGCACGAGGATCGTGGCAACAGGACCCTTGCCCTTATCGAGCTTGGCTTCGATCACCTTACCTTCAGCCGCGCGATCCGGATTGGCCTTCAGTTCTGAAATTTCTGCCTGCAGCTGAATCTTTTCGATCAGCTCGTCCAAGCCCTGCTTGGTTTTGGCGGAAACTTCGACGTCTTGAACGTCACCCGACAGCGCTTCGACGATGACGTCATATTGCAGCAGCTGCTCACGCACCTTTTGCGGCTGAGCTTCGTGCTTGTCACATTTGGTGATCGCCACAATCATCGGAACGCCCGCGGCCTTCACGTGATTAATCGCTTCC
>JAGWVG010000306.1 GCA_018970965.1 Alphaproteobacteria bacterium
CGCATGTGGGTTAAGCTCAGGCAAAGAGGAATGCTGGATCGTTACGGAGGCGCTGCCAGGCGCAACCTTAGGCATTGGCACTCGGCACCCTTTGACGGCCACTGAGTTACGCGACGCTGCCTTATCCGGCGCCATTGAGGATATGATGGATTGGCGCCCGGTAAAGCCGGGGGATTGGTTCCATATTGCCCCGGGGACTGTTCACGCCATTGGCGCTGGGGTCACGCTGGTCGAGATCCAACAAAATGCGGATGTCACCTATCGCCTGTACGATTATGGCCGACCACGCGAGCTGCATCTTGACGATGGCATTCCCGTTAGCCAGGCCGCGCCTTATTCTGACCCGCGCTGCGGCAGCCTGCCCCCACCATCTCACCTGCAACGCCTGACGGCATGTGCGCATTTTGAAATTTTCTACGGCGCGCAAAATGCCTTCATGGCTCTTGCGCAAAGCGATATCTGGCTCATCCCGATCAGCGGTTCCATTCGCTTTGGGGATCTGACCGCCGCCGTAGGCGACGTCCTTTTCGGCAATGCGGATGACGCTGGAGTGCCGAGCGACGATTTTGTTTTCTTGATAGCCCGTGTGCCTCAGAACACGGCTAGCTAATCTCCCAATGCGCACCTGCGGGTGCGCACCCGTCACGCCTAACGCGGCATAAGCGACAGCAACGCAGCAATAAGCCCCCAGCGCCGCGGAACATAAGCATGTTTGCGCCCCGCAAGTGCGGCTGCAATAATCTGGCGTGCAGCGGTGTCTGCACTGGCAACCCAAAAGGCCTCATCAAACTGCTGAAGCGGCGTATCAATATATCCCGGTGCGACTTCAGTGACGCTGACCTTGGGCGCCTTACGGCGGACAAACTGGCGCACCCCATCAAGATAGAGCGATACAAAGGCTTTTGAACCGCTGTAACTCGCCGTCAACGGATGGCCGCGCTTTTTGGCGACAGAAGAAATGCCGACAATCCGGCCCGCGCCGCGCGCGATGCAATGATGCACGGCGGCATCCGTCATCGCGGCAAAGCCCAGCACGTTGGTTGCAATTGTCTGGCGCTCTGGCTCCCAAGAAAAATCGCGGTTGAGAATACCGGTACCCGCATTCAGCACCCAAAGATCAACGCCGCCTAAATCATCAGCAAAGGCCCGCAAACCCATGCGTGCTGCCTCGGCATCATCAACATCAATCACCTTCGCGCGGGCCTGCTGGCCCCATTTCGAGAGCAAAGGCGCAAGATTTTCCAGCTTGCGCGATGTGAGGCCCACGGTCCACCCTGCGGCCAAAAGCTGTTCGGCAATGGCTTTGCCAATTCCAGACGATGCGCCAACGACAAGCGCTGTTTTGCCAAGCTGCTGCATATTCCCCCCAAAAAAGCTTTACGCACCCCGCTGACGGGCGCGCCAGCCCATAATCGCGAAGCACGGAATAGTGAGCAAAGAAACCATATCCGCCACAAAGAGCGGCGCCGTCAGTGCATTTGAGCTTCCCTGCTGCGCAAGCAAATCGCTTGCCACCCCAATGGCCAAGCTGCCCATCCCCAAGGCCACAACATTCACCAGCAACATGGAGAGGCCCGTTGCCGTTGCGCGCAAGCGCTCAGGTGCGGCAGATTGTAAAAGCGCAAAGGCAGGGCCGTAGAAGGAAGAAAAGAACATGATACCTGCCGCCATGCCGGCATAAAACAGCATGGAACCCGGCTCGGCAAAACGAAAGGCAATGATGAAGGGCGCCAACACAGCAATGAATAGCGCTAGGAACATCGCCCGCCCGCCAGCAAAGTGGCGTGCGTACCAATCTGACGCTACCCCGCCAAAGGCCGCTCCCAACACCCCAAAGACGATGACCGCCAGTCCATAAGTGGAGGCAATCGCACTCGCTTGAAAGCCCCGTTCTTCAACCAGCCAAAGCTTCACAAAGGGGCTGCCCGCGAGATAAACGTGCATCAAGATCGCACCGGCAAGGCTGAGGCGCAGGTCGGTATTGCCCCGCAACTCCTTCCCCAAATCCACCAGCAACATCCGGGCTGTTGGGGGGTCGCCATCGGCTTCTGCCGTGCCATTGTCAGGGGAAACAGGCTTGTGGTCGCGCACCATTAAAACCAAGAGCGACAGCAAAAGGCCAATCACCCCCAGCCCCACAAAAATTGCGCGCCAGCCAAAAAC
>JAGWVG010000307.1 GCA_018970965.1 Alphaproteobacteria bacterium
TCTTGGCAGAAGGTGCTGGGCGGCGAAGGCGCGCATGGCATTTTGATCCTAGGTCCGCGCGCGGTTGAGCGCTTGGAAAGCTATACGCCTTCTTGGCCTCTGCCCAAGATTTTCCGTATGACCAAAGGCGGCAAGCTGATCGACGGCATCTTCAAGGGCGAAACGATCAACACGCCCTCAATGCTGGCAGTGGAAGATGTCATCTTCGCGCTGGAATGGGCCCAATCGCTTGGCGGCCTGGACGGACTGATGGCGCGTTCCAACGCGAATGCGGCGGCACTCGATAAGATTGTGGCGGATCGCGATTGGCTGGGCCATTTGGCGGCTGATCCAGCCACACGATCTAAGACGTCAGTCTGTCTGACAGTTGAAGGGGCCGATGCCGACTTTATTAAGAAGTTTGCAGCCCTACTCGAGGCTGAAGGCGCGGCCTATGACATTGCAGGTTATCGCGATGCCCCGGCGGGTCTGCGCATCTGGTGTGGTGCCACTGTCGATACGGCGGATATCGAAGCGCTCGGCCCTTGGCTCGATTGGGCTTATGCCCAGATGAAAGCTGCCTAATCCCCCATTTCAAATCGTCGTGCTGAACGGGGTTCAGCATCCATAATCACGTGTTGTATTGGGCCCTGAAGAAAATTCAGGGCGGCGGTCCAAAAGGAACCTGAAAATGACCAAGCCCAAAGTTCTTATTTCCGACAAAATGGATCCCAATGCCGCGGCGATCTTCCGCGAGCGTGGCTGCGAGGTTGATGAAATCACGGGTCTGACGCCGGAAGAGCTGATCAAAATCATCGGCCAATATGATGGCCTGGCCATTCGCTCGTCGACCAAAGTGACCAAAGAAATTTTGGAGCATTGCACCAACCTGAAGGTCATTGGTCGCGCAGGCATTGGCGTTGACAATGTCGACATCCCCGCCGCGTCGGCCAAGGGCGTTGTTGTGATGAACACGCCGTTTGGCAATTCCATCACCACGGCGGAACATGCTGTTGCATTGATGTTCGCGCTCGCGCGCCAAATTCCTGAAGCCAATGCCCAGACGCAAGCTGGCCTGTGGCCGAAAAACGGTTTCATGGGCGTGGAAGTAACCGGCAAAACATTGGGCTTGATCGGGGCAGGCAATATCGGTTCGATTGTTGCCAGCCGGGCGCTCGGCCTGAAGATGAAGGTTGTCGCCTTTGACCCCTTCCTGACACCAGAACGTGCCGTGGAAATGGGCGTTGAAAAGGCGGATCTGGATACAGTTTTGGCGCGTGCAGATTTCATCACGCTCCACACGCCGCTGACCGATCAGACACGCAACATCTTGAGCCGTGACAACTTGGCCAAGACGAAAAAGGGCGTGCGCATCATCAACTGCGCGCGCGGTGGTCTGGTCGATGAAGAAGCGCTGAAAGAGGCGCTCGATAGCGGCCATGTCGCGGGCGCTGCGCTGGACGTATTTGCGGTGGAGCCCGCCAAGGAATCCCCCTTATTTGGAACGCCCAACTTCATTTGCACGCCGCACCTTGGCGCGTCGACCACCGAGGCGCAGGTCAATGTTGCCTTGCAAGTGGCCGAGCAAATGGCGGACTATCTGGTCAATGGCGGCGTTACCAACGCGCTCAACATGCCCTCACTTTCGGCAGAAGAAGCGCCGAAGCTGAAGCCCTATATGGCTCTGGCTGAAAAGCTGGGCTCGCTGGTCGGCCAACTTGCGCACGATAATCTCACCAAGATTTCGATTGAAGTGGAAGGGGCCGCCGCGCAGCTGAATATTAAGCCGATCACAGGCGCGGTCCTTGCAGGTTTGATGCGCCGTTATTCCGACACAGTAAATATGGTGAACGCGCCGTTCCTTGCAAAAGAACGGGGCCTTGATGTGCGCGAAGTGCGGCACGACCGCGAAGGTGTGTATCACACGCTTGTCCGCGTTACAGTTGGCACCAGTCAGGGCGATCGTTCCGTTGCGGGCACCTTGTTCAACAATACCGCGCCGCGTTTGGTGGATATGTTCGGCATCAATATTGAGGCCGATCTTGATGGCCATATGCTCTACATCGTGAACGAGGATGCGCCGGGCTTTATCGGCTCGCTCGGGACGCTGCTGGGCAAGAATGGCTTGAACATTGGCACCTTCCACCTTGGCCGCCGCAGCGCGGGGGGGG
>JAGWVG010000308.1 GCA_018970965.1 Alphaproteobacteria bacterium
CGCATGCCTTTGCCCCCGCCGCCGGCCACGGCCTTAATCAGCACGGGATAGCCAATCGCCTCTGCCTCACGCGCCAATCGTTCAAGCGATTGGTCGTCACCCAAATAGCCGGGCGTTACGGGGACGCCCGCTTCGGCCATCAGCTTTTTGGCAGCATCTTTTAGGCCCATCGCGCGAATGCTCGCGGGGTCTGGCCCAACCCAGACCAAGCCTGCTGCAATCACGCTTTCGGCAAAATCGGCATTTTCAGAGAGGAAACCATAGCCGGGATGAATGGCCTGTGCGCCGCTGGCCTTGGCGGCCGCCAAAATGCGCGCGCCATCCAAATAGCTGTCTTTGGCGGGTGAGGGGCCAATATGCACGGCAACATCTGCCTGGCGGACATGCATGGCTTCCCGATCGGCATCAGAACAGACGGCAATGGTGCGCAGGCCCAATTCTTTTGCGGTTCGGATAATCCGGCACGCGATTTCGCCGCGATTGGCAATGAGGAGCGAGGAGAACGTCATTTTTGCTGCCTCACATCCGGAATATGCCGAACGACGGGCGTTCAGGCACAGGTGCGTCAAGTGCGGCGTTGAGGGCAAGGGCAACCACATCGCGCGTTTGCACGGGGTCAATCACGCCATCATCCCAAAGCCGCGCGGTTGCGTAATAGGGATTGCCTTCATCCTCGTATTTTTGGCGGATGGGGGCTTTAAAGGCCTCGGCGTCGTCCGCGCTCCAGCGCGTCGCGTCGCGGTGGACTGTTGCCAAAACCGACGCGGCTTGTTCGCCACCCATCACGCTGATCCGCGCGTTAGGCCAGCTGAACAAAAAGCGCGGATCATAAGCTCTGCCGCACATGCCATAATTACCAGCGCCAAAGCTGCCGCCGATCAGCACTGTGATTTTGGGGACAGTGGCTGTCGCCACCGCAGTCACCAGCTTTGCGCCATGTTTGGCAATGCCTTCTGCCTCATATTTGCCACCAACCATGAAGCCCGAGATGTTCTGGAGGAAGAGCAAGGGAATGCGGCGTTGTTGTGCCAATTCAATGAAATGCGCGCCTTTCATGGCACTTTCGCTGAACAACACGCCATTATTGGCGAGAATAGCAACAGGAATGCCCCATATATGCGCAAAGCCGCAGACCAACGAGCTGCCATAAAGCGCTTTGAATTCCTGAAACTCTGATCCGTCCACCAGCCGCGCGATTACCTCATGCACATCATAAGGTGCGCGCACATCTTCTGGGATAATCCCATAAAGCTCTTCTGCTGGATAGCGCGGTGGCCGGGCATCTTTGCGATCGATGTCGGCTGTTTTGGCGCGCGGAAGATGTGAAATGATATCACGCACAATGGTTAGCGCATGAGCATCATCATCGGCGACATGATCGACCACGCCGGATTTGCGGCCATGCAGATCGCCACCGCCTAAATCTTCAGCGCTAATTTCTTCGCCCGTCGCCGCTTTTACCAGCGGGGGGCCTGCCAAAAAGATCGTGCCTTGGTTGCGGACAATCACTGTCTCATCCGACATGGCGGGCACATAAGCGCCGCCAGCCGTGCAACTGCCCATGACACAGGCAATCTGCGGGATGCCCTTGGCTGACATATTGGCTTGATTGAAGAAAATGCGGCCAAAATGCTCGCGGTCTGGAAAAACTTCAGCCTGATGCGGCAGGTTCGCGCCGCCACTATCGACCAGATAGATGCAGGGCAGGTGGTTTTGCTCTGCAATCGCTTGCGCGCGCAGATGCTTTTTCACAGTCATCGGATAATAGGTGCCACCCTTTACCGTCGCGTCATTGCACACGATCATGCACTGGCGGCCCGAGACCATGCCGATACCCGTAATCAGGCCAGCTCCGGCAATCTCTTCCTCATAAACGCCCGTTGCCGCCAATTGGCCGATTTCAAGAAATGGGCTGCCCGGATCAAGGAGATGTTCCACGCGTGCACGGGGCAAGAGCTTGCCGCGCGAAACATGGCGTTCGCGTGACCGATCATCTCCGCCCAAGGCGGCGGTAGCCACCCGTTCGCGCAATTCTTGTGCCAGCGCGCGGTTATGCGCTGCGCGCGCTTGCGCTTCGGCGCTGTCGGCCGAATAAAGCGTTGAGAGAATAGGTGCGCTCATGAAGCCGCCCCGATGAGTTC
>JAGWVG010000033.1 GCA_018970965.1 Alphaproteobacteria bacterium
AACATGGTCGCGCCTGAAATGATGGCGCGGGGCGAAGGCTCAATTACCATTATCTCGTCGATTGGCGGGCTTAAGGGCTCGACAGTGATTGGCGCTTACTGCATTTCCAAGGCAGCCGACATGCAGATGGCGCGCAATCTGGCGGATGAATTTGGCCCCAAGGGCGTCCGCGTCAACTGCATCGCGCCCGGCCTCATTCGCACCGACTTTGCCCGCGCCTTGTGGGAAAACCCGGATACACTGGCCCGCTCTACCGCGCGATCCCCGCTGCGGCGCATTGGCGAGCCTGAGGAAATTGCGGGCGCTGCCGTGTTCCTCGCCTCGCGCGCAGGTGCCTTCACCACCGGCCAAACTTTTGTGATTGATGGCGGGCAAACTGTCAGCGGCAGCTAAGCAAATTAGAGGAGACTGGAGATGAGTGCACTCAAAGGCAAAGTCGCCATCATTACGGGCGCGGGCTCGGGCATTGGCCGCGCCTCCGCACTGCGTTTTGCAGCCGAAGGCGCGAAGCTGGTGCTGGGCGATAAGACTGAGGCTGTCCACGCGACCGCACAGATGGTGAAAGACGCTGGCGGCTCTGTGACCGCGCTCCAGATGGATGCGGGCATCGAGGCTGATGTCGAAAATCTCGTGAAAACCGCGATCGATACTTATGGCGATTTGCATATTGCCTTCGCCAATGCGGGCGTCTCGGGCGGCATGGCGGGGATTTTTGACCTGACCCCGGCTGAGTGGGCTGAAATTCTCCGCGTGAACTTGATCGGCCCTTGGCTGATGGTGAAGCACGCCGGCCAAGCGATGATGGATGGCGGCCAAGGCGGCTCGATCATCCTCACCGCCAGCGTCGCAGGCATCCGCTCTGGCGCGGGCGGGCCCGCTTACTCGGCGTCCAAGGCGGGGGTCATCAACTTGGCACAGGTATCAGCGCAGCAGCTCTCGGAAACTGGCATTCGTGTGAACGCGATCTGCCCCGGCCTCACTGAAACCGGGATGACCAAGCCGACCTTTGATTATGCGCGTGAGAAAGATGTGATGCACAAAGTCGGCCGCCTGAACCCGCTGCGTCGCGCCGCACAGCCCGATGAGTTGGCCAATGTGGCGCTGTTCCTCGCCTCCGATCAAGCCAGTTATGTCAACGGCCAAGCCATTGCCGTTGATGGTGGCCTCTCCTCCTCCCACCCGGTCACGCGTCAGCTGACCGGCCAGACCGCGGTGTAACCCATGCAGATTGGAAATGCGAAAGAGCTGGGCTTTCTGCCCGACCGGTTAGAGCGCATTGGCGCGTTTATTCAGCGCAAATATCTCGATACAGGATTGCTCCCGCATGGGGCACTTCTGATCGGTCGGGGTGATGAAATCGCGCATCTCTGGACCTCGGGCGTTGATGAGGATGCTATTTTCCGTATCGCGTCCATGACCAAGCCGATCACCTCAATTGCGCTGATGCAATTGGTGGAACAAGGGCTGGTGGGCCTGTTGAACCCAGTGACGGATTATCTGCCCGAATTCGCCAATATTGGCGTGTATGAAGGCGGCGGCGGGGCGACACCCTTTATGACTCGCCCGCCCAAAACCGTCATGCGCGTGGTTGATCTTCTTCGTCACACTGCAGGCTTCACCTATAGCTTCCAAGAAATGGGCTATGTCGATGCCGCTTATCGCCGCACGGAAGTTGAGAACTGGTCCAAGATGACGGACCAGCAATTTATCGACATTTTGGCTGGCCTGCCAATTGAGTTCGATCCGGGCACCGAATGGAATTATTCGGTCGCAACGGATATTATTGGCGTGATTGTTGCGCGGGTTTCGGGCCAGCCTTTGGGAGAGTATTTCCAGCAGCATATTTTTGGTCCGCTCGGCATGGTCGACACTGGCTTTCAGGTCCCGGCTGATCAAGCGCACCGCCTGCCGCCTGCTTATGCCTTCCACCCGACGGAAAAAATGAAGCCTTTTGACAAGCCAGGTGCCGAGAGTGGCTGGGCGCGGCCACGCAGCTTCCATTCAGGGGGCGGCGGGCTTGCCTCAACTTTGTCAGATTATAACCGCTTCTGCCGCATGCTGCTCAATGGCGGCGCACTGGATGGCGTGCAGATTATCAGTCCAAAGACATTGGAATTGATGACCGCCAATCATTTGCCCGGCGGCGGCGATTTGACGCAACATTCGCGCGCCCTGTTCAGCGAGGCGGAAAATGGCGGCATTGGCTTTGGCCTGGGCTTTGCGTGCAATATTGATCCTGCTGCAACGGCACTTGCGGGATCAAAGGGTGAATTTTTCTGGGGCGGGATGTTCTCAACGGCATTCCTCGTTGATCCGGTTGAGCATATCACCATGGTGTTCATGACGCAGCTCATGCCCTCCACAACCTATCCGCTGCGCCGCGAAATCCGATCGCTGATGTACGCGGCCATGGCCGCCTAATTCCCATTTCAATCCCCTTGACCGGAGAAAATAATGCAGTCCGTCACTACCGAACGTCATGATGATGTGCTTGTCATCCTCGTCAACAATCCGCCCGTCAACGCGCTGAGCTGGCATGTCCGTCAGGGCATTAAAGATGGCATTGACGAAGCCTTGGGCGACGCCGCGATTAAGGCGGTTGTGCTGCGCTGCGCGGGCCAAACTTTCATTGCCGGGGCGGACATCACAGAATTTGGGAAGCCCGCACAGGGCCCTGACTTCAACGAAGTGCTGAACAGCATTGAATTGGCGGGCAAGCCGGTGGTTGCCGCCATTCATGGCACCGCACTCGGCGGTGGCTTAGAAACTGCCCTAGTCTGCCATTATCGCGTTGCTGTGCCCTCGGCCATGCTCGGCGTGCCGGAAGTGAAGCTGGGGCTCTTGCCGGGTGCGGGCGGCACACAACGTCTGCCGCGGATCGTAGGCATTGAAGTGGCCGCGCAAATGGTCTCTTCGGGTGATCCTTTGCCCGCTGCCAAGGCCAAGGAGCTTGGCTTGGTTGATGCATTGGCGGGGGATACGACGCTGGCCGAAGACGCAATTGCGTTTGCACGCAGCATGATCGCCCAAGGCCCGCGCCCCACGCGCAATCGTCCGATTACCGGCGATATTGGCGTGATCGAAAAGCTAAAGGCAGCCAATGCCCGCAAGTGGAAGGGCTTTGAAGCACCCTATGCAAACCTTGCATGCGTGGAAGCTGCAACCCGCCTGCCCTTTGAAGAAGGCATGAAGTTTGAGCGCACCGAATTTATGAAGCTGATGACGGGCAGCCAATCTGCCGCACAGCGTCACATGTTCTTTGCAGAGCGTCAGGCCGCCAAAATTGATGGCCTGCCCAAGGATGTGCAGCTGCGTGACATTAAGAAAGTGGGCGTGATTGGCGCTGGCACCATGGGTGGCGGCATCAGCATGAACTTCCTGCAAGCTGGCATTCCCGTGACCATTGTTGAAATGGCCAAAGAGGCACTCGACCGCGGCGTGGGCGTGATCCGCAAAAATTATGAAGCCTCGGCCGCCAAGGGCCGCTTCACGCCCGAAAAAGTAGAAAAGATGATGAGCCTGCTGACGCCCTCGCTCAGCATGGATGATCTGGCCGATTGCGACCTTGTTATCGAAGCCGTGTATGAAAGCATGGACGTTAAGAAGCATGTGTTCGGCAAGCTGGATAAGATTGTAAAACAAGGCGCGATCCTTGCCTCCAACACCAGCTATCTGGATGTGAATGAGATTGCCGCTGCCACCAGCCGCCCCGCCGATGTGCTGGGGATGCATTTCTTCTCGCCCGCCAATGTGATGAAGCTTTTGGAAGTTGTGCGTGGGGACGCAACTGCCCTCGATGCGTTGGCAACCGTGATGGCTCTGGCAAAAAAGATCAAGAAAGTCGCCGTCGTCGCAGGCGTCTGCCACGGCTTTATTGGCAACCGCATGCTCTCGCAGCGCCAGAACCCCGCAAACCAATTGCTGTTGGAAGGCGCAACGCCTGCACAAATTGATAAGGTCCACACGGATTTTGGCATGCCAATGGGGCCATTTCAAATGGCGGACCTCGCGGGCCTCGACATTGGCTGGCATCGCGACCCAAGCCGGATAGACACCATCCGCGATGCCATGTGCGCTGCGGGCCGGTTCGGCCAGAAAAACGGCAAGGGCTTTTACGATTATGATGAAAAGCGCAACGCTACGCCGAGCGCCGAGGCCTTGGCGATCATCGAAGACTTCCGCTCTAAATCGAACCTCGCCAAGCGCGAGATTAGCGATCAGGAAATCATTGAGCGCACGCTCTACCCAATGGTGAATGAGGGCTATAAAATCCTTGAAGAAGGAAAAGCCCAGCGCGCCTCCGACATCGATGTGGTGTGGATTTATGGCTATGGCTGGCCCGTCTATCGCGGTGGCCCGATGTTCTGGGGCGATTTGGAAGGTGCTGGCAAAATCGTTGAAGCACTTGAACGCCATGGCGTGAAAGTTGCGGAAAGCTTGAAGGCCAAGGCCTGAGCGACTAACAGCGCCCGACTCTCCGGCTTCCTGAATTCAGGGGCCGGAGCCTTGGGGAATTGGAGCAGAAAATGAGTGAGAATGTTGCAGCAGACGAGCTTCGCCTGCTGATTGAGCGTATTGAGCGTTTGGAAGAAGAGAAAAAAGGCATCGCCGATGATATCCGCGACGTCTATTCTGAAGCCAAGGCGCGCGGCTATGATGCAAAAATCATGCGCCAAATCGTCCGCCTGCGGAAGATGGAAGCCCATGACCGTCAAGAAATGGAAGCCATTCTTGACACCTATAAGGCAGCATTGGGCCTTTAACGCAGCGATTGAGACTTAGGATAGGCACATGGCAGGTCATTCCAAATTTAAGAACATCATGCACCGCAAAGGTGCGCAGGATAAAAAGCGTTCGGCGCTCTTTTCCAAGCTGTCGCGTGAAATTACCGTCGCGGCGAAAATGGGCCTGCCTGATCCTGATGCCAATGCCCGTTTGCGCGCCGCCGTGCTTGCGGCCCGTGCGCAATCCATGCCGAAGGACAATATCCAACGCGCGATTGATAAGGCCTCCGGCTCGGACATGGAGACCTATGAGGAAATCCGCTACGAAGGCTTTGGCCCCGGCGGTGTTGCCATCATCGTTGAAGCACTGACCGACAATCGCAACCGCACGGCCACCAATGTGCGCACTGCCTTTTCCAAAAATGGCGGCAATATGGGCACGGCAGGCTCGGTGAGCCACGGCTTTGATCGGCTGGGGCTGATTGAATATCCGGGCAGCGCGGGCGATGCAGATAAGGTGTTTGAAGCTGCTCTTGAAGCCGGCGCCGATGATGTGGAATCTTCAGACGAAGGCCATTCCATCTGGACCAGCATTGATGCGCTGCATGAAGTCGCCAAGGCGCTGGAAGCGGCCCTGGGGGAACCCGAGGGCGTCAAGCTCGCCTGGCGGCCCACCACGATGGTGGAAGTGGGTGAAGAGGACGCCGGCAAGCTGCTCCGTATGATCGATACGCTGGAAGAAGATGATGACGTTCAGACGGTGTGGGGCAATTATGATGTGCCCGACGCGATTATGGAGAAGCTGGGCTAAGCCTATGGCGCAGCCCATTTCGCGCGCATGATCCTTCTCGGCATCGACCCTGGGCTTGGCACAACCGGCTGGGGCGTGATTGCCGCCGAAGGCAACCGACTTTCGCACATCGCCAATGGCCGGATTGTAACCGACACAAAGGCTCCGCTTGCAGCCCGGCTTGTTGAACTGGATCGCGGCCTGACCGACATCCTCCTCCAATACCGGCCCGATGGCGTCGGGGTGGAGGAGGTGTTTGTGAATTCCAACCCACAATCCACCTTGAAGCTGGGCCAAGCCCGGGGCGCCCTTTTGCTCTCTGCCGCGCGCGGTGGGCTGGAAATTGGCGAATATGCCGCGCGGCTGGTGAAAAAGGCCGTGGTTGGCGTGGGCAATGCCGATAAGGCCCAAGTCCATGCGATGGTCAGCCGTTTGCTGCCTGGCGCGAAAATTGCCGGGCCAGATGCCGCCGATGCGCTGGCTGTTGCGATTACCCATGCGCACCATTTGGCAAGCGCACGTCGGCTCGGTTAAATTATCCCCCGATTGGGGAAGAAAAGCAGAACAAAGGCTTCGACAAGCCGCCCACCCGGGCTAAAGACAGGGCATGATCGCCCGTCTCACAGGAACGCTGGCTGAAACTGCTGCCGACCACGCCGTGATTGATGTGAACGGTGTGGGCTATCTTGTGCTCGCCTCCAGCCGTACTTTGAGCGCAATTGGCGCTGTGGGCAGCCAGGTGATGCTGCTCACCGAAATGCAGGTGCGCGAAGATTCCATGACGCTTTTTGCCTTTGGCAGCGCGGGAGAGCGAGATTGGTTTCGCTTGCTCACTGGCGTGCAAGGCGTGGGTGGCAAAGTGGCACTCTCCATTCTTTCGACGTTGGATCCGGATGAGCTGAGCCAATCGGTCGCCCGGCAAGATAAAGCGATGGTCGCGCGCGCCAATGGCGTCGGGCCGAAATTGGCGGAACGTATTGTTCGGGAATTGAAGGACAAAGTGGGCGCCGTGGCTCTGGGTGGTGCAGGCGCCTCCCCGGTTGCTGCAGCAGGTGCCGCGGCGGATGCCGTGTCCGCACTCACGGGCCTTGGCTTTAAATCGCATGAAGCAGGGGCGGCCGTGGCTGCGGCAGAAGCCGAGCTTGGCCCCAATGCCACGCTGGATGCGCTGGTGCGCTTGGCGCTGAAAAAGGCCGCAAAATGAGCGAGGAAGATCGCCTGATCAGCGCCGGCCGTCGGCCTGAGGATATGGATGCGGCGCTGCGTCCCAAATCACTGGAAGAATTTGTCGGCCAAAAGGCCGCGCGCGACAATTTGCGCGTCTTTATCGAAGCCGCCAAGACCCGCGGCGATGCGCTGGACCATGTGTTGTTCTTCGGCCCGCCGGGCTTGGGTAAGACGACACTGGCGCAAATCATCGCGCGCGAGATGGGCGTAGGGTTTCGGGCAACTTCGGGGCCCGTCATCGCCAAATCGGGCGATTTGGCGGCGCTGCTCACCAATTTGGAAGATGGTGACGTTCTCTTCATTGATGAAATTCACCGGCTCAATCCAGCGGTCGAAGAAGTGCTCTATCCCGCGATGGAGGATCGTGCGCTTGATATCATGATTGGTGAAGGACCATCTGCCCGATCTGTCCGCATCGACCTGCCCAAGTTCACGCTGGTGGGCGCAACCACGCGGCAGGGTTTGCTAACCACGCCCTTACGCGACCGCTTTGGCATTCCCGTCCGGCTTAACTTCTACAGCCATGAAGAATTGCAACAGGTAATCCGTCGCGCAGCAGGGCTGCTCGATTTGGGCATTGCCGAAGATGGCGCGCATGAAATTGCGAAAAGATCCCGTGGCACACCCCGCATTGCAGGCCGTTTGCTGCGCCGTGTGCGGGATTTTGCCAATGTCGCTGGTGAGGCCGTTGTCACGGCCAAGATTGCGGATGCCGCGCTTAACCGGCTGGAGGTTGATGCGCTGGGGCTTGATGCAATGGACCGACGCTATCTGACGATGATTGCCGATGTTTATCGCGGCGGGCCTGTGGGCGTCGAGGCGCTGGCAGCCGGCCTGTCAGAACCGCGTGACACAATTGAAGATGTGGTCGAGCCTTATTTGCTGCAATTGGGCCTCATAGCACGCACGGCACGTGGCCGCCTGCTCAATCCGCCGGGCTGGAAGCATTTGGGGCTCAACCCGCCCGCCGGAAGCCAAGATGGGCTGTTTGACACAAAATAATCCCGCGCTGGGATTCATTTCAGAATCCAGTTGGTTTAAGGCAAGGTTATGAGTGCAGCAGACATAGATTTTCCGACCGCCGGACGCTTTGTTGGCCGCGAACATCGCTTTCCCGTGCGTGTCTATTTTGAGGACACCGATTTTTCGGGCGTTGTCTATCACGCCAATTATCTGCGCTTCATGGAACGTGCCCGGTCAGACATGTTGCGCGTCGCAGGCATTGATCAACGCGCGGCCTTTGATGGCGCAGAGGGTGTGTACGCGGTGGCGGACCTGTCAATCCAGTATAAGCGCCCCGCCCATTTTGACGATGCGCTGCTCATCATCTCCACTGTTGACCAATTGCGCGCAGCCGCCTGCATCATCCAGCAGCGCATTTGGCGCGGTGATGATCTTATTGCAGATGCCCGCGTGACCGCTGCCTTCATTACGCCTGAGGGTCGGCCAAGGCGTCAGCCAGCAGCATGGGTAGAGGCCTTTACGCGGCTTTTACCGAACCAGACCCTTTAATTGAAAAGAGTGATCGCATGACACCAAGCCTTGCCATGGATGCCACCAGCCTTTCGCCAGTCGCGCTTTTTTTGCAGGCAGATATTGTCGTTAAGTTGGTGATGCTAGGTCTGTTGTTCGCCAGCATTTGGACATGGGCAATCATCGTCTCACACGCTGGCAAAATGCGCCGGACTGCCAAAGGCTGTGATCGTTTTGAGGCAGATTTTTGGAACGCTGAAGACACCAACGCCTTTTATCAGGTCCATAAAGATAATGCCCTGCCTTCGGCGCGTGTTTTTCAGGCAGGGATTTTTGAATGGCGCCGCTCAACCAGCAATCGCAATATGGATCGTGAAGGCACGCGCCAGCGTTTGGCAACCAGCATGGGCACAGCCATTGCCGCCGAAATTGATCGGCTGGGGGATCGGCTGAATATTCTGGCAACCGTGGGCAGCGTGGCGCCTTTTGTTGGCCTGTTTGGCACAGTGTGGGGCATTATGCGCAGCTTCACCGCGATTGCGAGCCAGCAGAACACATCGCTCTCTGTTGTCGCGCCCGGGATTGCAGAGGCGTTGTTTGCAACTGCCATTGGCTTATTTGCAGCCATTCCCGCGGTGATTGCCTATAACCGCTTCGGTCATGGATTGAACCGGCTGGAGGCGCGCCTGACGCGCTTTGCTGACAGCTTCCACGCAACATTGAGCCGCGAATTGGAAGGCTAAGCCATGGGCCCCATCCAATCTTCCCGCGCGGGCCAAAAACGCGCGCCGATGGCTGAAATTAACGTCACGCCGCTTGTCGATGTGATGCTGGTGTTGCTGATTATCTTCATGGTGACAGCGCCGCTGCTTGTTGCAGGCGTGCCGATCAATCTGCCCGACAGCCGGGCCAAGGCGCTCGACCAAGGCGATAAGCCTGTTCAAATCTCGCTCGATACCAGTGGCAAATTGTTCATTGATGACACCGAAATCAGCCGGGCAGATCTGCCGCAGCGTTTGGCAGACATTGCAGCCAAAGGCGGCGCGCAAAGCCCGCAAGTCTATCTGCGTGCGGACCGTCAGCTCGACTATGGCGAGGTGATGGGCGTGATGGGCGAGATTAATCGTGCCGGGCTGAACCGCGTCGCGCTGGTCACAACCGAAGGCACAGAGAAATAAACAATGGATCGCGCCGAGCGCACAGGCCTTGCCCTTGCCGTTATCGGCCATGTGGTGCTGTTGGGTGCGCTTTCGCTCAGCCTCATTCGGCCTACACCCAAATTGCCGCCGCTCAATCCGCCAATTGAGGCGGATTTGGTCAGCGCCACCGCGCTCGAAACTGCCGCCCCTGACGCGGTGGCGGACGCGAGCGCCCCGCCCGCCCCTTCGGATGCCGAGCCGATTGCAGAGGCGGTGACGGTTCCGCCACCAGCTACGCCCGCCAAAGCCAAAGCTGAGGCCAAAATGCCTGACCCAAAGGCCGAGGCGAAAAAGGCAGACGCCGCCAAGTCTAGCCCGCGCGCCTCCCGCCTTGATGGATCACTGATGGCGCAACTGTCAAAAGCTGCGAGCCGAGAGACAAGCAATCCCGGCACCGGCCGTGGCATGGCCGCACAAGGCAGTGGCACGCCCGCGGCAAAGACTGCGGCTCAATTGGAAGCCAGCTTTATTCAAGCGCTATTTTCGCAAATCAAACGCTACTGGCGCGCGCCAACGGGCGTGGATGCAGAATTGTTGCGGACCAATATTGTTGTCACGCTGAAGCCTGATGGCTCGGTTGGCACGATCACTGTGGTGAGCCAATCTGGCGTCACAGAGAATAACGAAAACCTAAAGGCCATTCACGCAGAACGCGCAGCCAGCGCAATTCGCCGCGCGGCCCCTTTCCAACTGCCGCCAGAACATTATGCCATTTGGCAATCGCTTGGCCCCATTACCTTTGACAAGAGGTTAAACTGATATGAGCATTCGCACATCCAAGGCGCTTTTGCTGGCGGGCCTCGTTCTCGCAGCCCCAGCGGCGGCCCAAATCACGGGCACAGTGACCGATGAGAGCGGCAATAGCTTTGTTGTCGCCGTGCCGCCCATGGCAACACCCGCTGATGTCGCCACGCCAGCGGGCCAAACGGCAGATTTGGGGCGCAAAGTCTCAGAAATTATCGCCAATGATCTGAATGCGACTGACGCCTTTACACCCAAGGGCCCAGCGGGCTTGCGCACGGTGACAATGCCCGAAGTCACGGCCCCCGCCTTTCCCGAATGGGCAGGCATGAATGCTGAAAATCTGGTGCATGGCTTTGTCCGCAATAATGATGATGGGACGCTGACTGTCGGCTGCTATCTTTATGATGTTGGCTTGAAATCTGAAATGGTGCGCCAAGGCTATTCGGTGCAGCCCCGCGATTGGCGGCGCGCGGCGCATAAATGTGCCGATGCAATTTACGCGCGCTTATCGGGCGAAAATCCATTCTTCGACAGCCGTATTGCCTATATCGCCGAAACGGGCCCCAAAGGAAACCGCGTCAAACGGCTGGCGATTATGGATTCCGACGGGGCAAACCACCGCTTCATCACCAATGGCCAAGCCATTGCGCTGACGCCGCGCTTCTCGCCCGATTATAAATCAATTGTCTATGTGTCGTACATTGAACGTCGCGCGCGGATTTATGTGTATGATATTCCTTCGGGCCGTCAGCGGTTGGTGACCGAAAGCCCAAATCAAAC
>JAGWVG010000034.1 GCA_018970965.1 Alphaproteobacteria bacterium
AATCTGGCTTAATCTTGCGCGAAACGGCCGGCCAATCTGGGGGAGGCGGCCAGCAAGCGGCTGGCAATGTCGCGCGCTGCCTCGCGCGGGAGGCCCAGCGATCGAGCGAGGGGTTCACCCAACAGTGCATCGCCCATCGCCATCAGGACAAGCATCAGCGTGTCTTCGTGCATGGATTTATCCGCTTGCCCTTTGCCGATCTCATCAATCAACTCGTGTATGGCATCGACGACAGGGTTCAGCGCATTTTCATTGCCCGACAGGATCATCCATGTCGCTAATTGACCCGCCCCTTGTTTGTCGAATGCGTCAAACACCATGTTCACAACGCGATCAGGCTCATGCGGCTCATCTGCATTTTCCAGCAGGATTTCGGCAATCGAATCACACACGGTGCCCGCAAGATGCCCCGCCAGTGCCATTTGGAGGCCCGCCGCAGACCCAAAATGATGAAGCAAATTGGCGTGCGTCCGCCCCATGCGGGCGGCAACGGCTTTCAGCGTGACGGCCTGTGGCCCTGCTTCCATCAAAATCGCACTCGCGGCTTCGAGCGCCGCGGCGCGGCTTTCTTCCGGGGATAAACGTCTGCGCTCTATTGACATTGATGTTAATAATTCCTAATTCCCGTCGCCAAGGAGACTCACCCCATGACCACAGCTGTGCTCAAAACGCCTGTTGACTTGACGATTACACCGCGGGACCGCCGCTTTGGTCGCAACAGCCCGCAAGCGCGGTGGTGGATGGGTGGCGATCCGATTGCAACGGCTTTTTATAATGCCCTGTCGATCACCTTCCCCAAGGGCGAAGCCTTTTTCATCGAAAGCGTGAAGGCATTTCGTAATGGTGCGCCGGAAAAGCTGGAGCGTGAAATTAAGGCATTTATCCAGCAAGAGGTGATGCACTCACGCGAGCATGTTTCCTTCAATCGCCGCGTTGCAGATGCAGGCTATGACCTTGCTGGGCTTGAGCAGCAGGTGGCGCAATCGCTTGAATTGACCAAGGGGCGGCCCGAGATACTCAATTTGTGCGTCACGATGGCGCTCGAACATTATACCGCAATTCTTGCGGCGCAATTTTTGAAAGATGCCAACGCCTTTAAAGGTGCCGACCAAGAACAGGTCGATCTCTGGAAATGGCATGCCATTGAAGAGATTGAGCATAAGGGCGTCGCCTATGACACTTGGATGCACGCCACGTGCGATTGGACGCGGTTTAAGCGCTGGAAGGTGAAGAGCATTATGATGCTTTTGGTCACCAAGAATTTCTGGACCAATCGCTACAAGGGCATGCTTACTTTGCTGGAGCAGGATGGCATCACCGGCTGGTCGGCCAAGGCACGCGTTTTGTGGTTCCTCTTTGGCACGCCGGGCGCGCTGCGTCGGCTGACCTTTGCATGGGCGGCATATTTCCTTCCTGGCTTCCATCCGTGGAACCATGATGATCGTAGCCTGATCGCCACAGTCGATAGCGCTTATGAAGATGCGCGGATGGCAGCGCCCATCGCGGCCTAAGCGCGCGCTTCCCCTTGGCATGTCAACGCGCTAGTGTTGGCTTATGAACCTGATTGCGCCCACCTTGCACACGCCCCGGCTGACGCTGACGGCGCTCTCGCTTGATCACTGGGAAGCCTATGCAACGGCATGGGCGGACCCCGAGCTGACGGCCTTTATTGGCGGCAAGCCACGCAGCCGGATCGAAAGCTGGACCAAGTTTACGCAAGGCATCGGGTTATGGCCCCTCTTTGGCTATGGTTATTGGGCGTTTCTGGACCGCGCGACAGGTGCTTTCCTTGGCAATGGCGGCTTGGCACAATTTGAGCGCGGCATTCCAGAATTGGGCGGCTTGCCCGAAGCTGGCTGGGCATTTGTGCCCGCTGCTTGGGGCAAAGGCTATGCGACCGAGGCGATGGGTGCGATTTTTGATTGGGCGGATGCCAATCTGAAATCAGAAATTCGCTGCATCATTGATCCCGGCAATGTTGCGTCAGATCGTGTGGCGCTAAAGCTGGGCTTTGTGCGCTTTGCGACAAGTGAAGGCGCCGTGGGCCCAGTGCATGTCTATCAACGCCCGGCAGGCGGTGCGGCCGCATAGCATTGCGCCAGACTTGCCCTTGCGCGCATTGACGTTAGAAGCCGACAGATGGACAGAATTCTTATCCGCGGCGGCAATCGCCTCAATGGCCGTATTCCAATCTCGGGCGCGAAAAACTCGGCGCTGACGCTGCTGCCTTGTGCGCTGCTCACCGATGAGCCGTTGACGCTGCGTAACTTGCCGCGTCTTGCTGATGTGGACAGCTTTGGCCATCTGCTCAATCAGCTCGGCTGCTCGACGATGATTGAAGGCGCACGACCCGAAGATTTTGGCCGGGTGATGACGTTGCGCGCGGGCAAAGTCACAGCAACCATGGCGCCCTATGACATTGTCCGCAAAATGCGTGCGTCGATCCTCGTGCTGGGCCCGCTGCTTGCGCGTGCGGGTGAGGCAACAGTGTCGCTGCCCGGCGGCTGTGCAATTGGCAATCGCCCGATTGATTTGCACTTAAAGGCGCTCGAAGCCTTTGGCGCAGAGATTGAAACAACGGCTGGTTATGTCACAGCGCGCGCCAAGGGTGGGCGTTTGCCGGGGGGCACAATTGTGTTCCCCGTTGTCTCGGTTGGCGCGACGGAAAATGCGTTGATGGCAGCGGTTCGCGCCAAGGGCACCTGCATCATCGAAAATGCTGCGCGTGAGCCAGAGATTGTCGATTTGTGCCGCCTGCTGGTGGCAATGGGTGCGCATATTGACGGCATTGGCACGGAAAAGCTGATCATCGAAGGTGTGGACCGCCTTCATGGGGCAACCTATGCCGTGATGCCCGACCGCATTGAGGCCGGCAGCTATGCGTGTGCCGTGGGCCTTGCTGGTGGTGAGGTGGAGCTGGATGGCGCCTGTGCCGATGATATGCACGCCACGCTTGCCGCGCTGCGCGAAGCGGGCGTAGAGGTGACCGAGCATAAAAAGGGCATTCGTGTTGCCTCGGATGGCAAGTTGAAGCCGCTGACGCTTTCGACAGCACCTTACCCTGGTTTTGCAACCGATATGCAGGCGCAATTTATGGCCATGCTGCTGCGCGCTGATGGTGCCAGTGTGCTGACCGAAACGATTTTTGAAAACCGCTATATGCACGTGCCCGAATTGGCCCGCATGGGTGCAGATATTCAGGTGAAGGGCCGCACGGCTGTGGTGAAGGGCGTCAACCGCTTGGTAGGCGCGCCCGTAATGGCAACTGATCTGCGCGCCTCGATGAGTTTGATCATTGCGGGCCTTGTGGCCGATGGCGAAACCCAAGTGGCCCGCGTCTATCACTTGGATCGCGGCTATGAACGGCTTGAGGAAAAGCTGTCTGCGGTAGGTGCGGATATTGAACGCGCAAGCGACGGCTAGGCGCGGCGCTTAAATCCAAACGTCAATTGCGTGAATGGCAAGGCCGACAAGGCCACCCACCAGCGTGCCATTGATCCGGATATATTGCAGATCACGCCCGACAGCAGCCTCTACGCGGTCGGCCACACGCTGCACATCCCAACTGCGGATCGTATCGGACACTAAGGTCACAATGCCATCGCCATAGCTGGCGGCCGCGCCGACAGTGGCTCGCCGCGCGAAGCGGTTGACGGTTTGGCGCAATTGCGGATCATTTTGCAGCGTGGTGCCCAATTGGCGCAGTGTTTCTCCAAAGCGACCCGCCATGGCGCGGTCGGGCGCACGCGCTGCCTTGAGGAGTGCGCTTCGGCCTTGCTGCCACAGGCCATCCATCCAATTTTGCATGGCCGGGTTGGCAATCAGATCATCTTTCAGTCCGTTGATGCGCGCCTGCATTTTGGGATCACGCTGTAAATCGTCCGCCAGATCTTCCAGCAGTTCGTTAATCTTGAGACGCAATGGGTGCTCAGGATCATCGGCCATATCAAAAGCGAGCTTGTTGAGGCCTGAGATGACGGCGTTGGCGACATTTTCATCCAGCCCGGTCCACCGCAGCAGGCGGCCAGCGCGCTCATGCACCATGTCTCGAATGATTTCTTCATTGGAGGCAATCACCAAGCTGGTGCGATTGATAATACCATCCAAAAGCGGAATATGCCGCCCTTCACGCATCGCCGCGGTCAGCGCTTGCCCCAATATCGGCGCCGCATCAAAACGCCGTAACCGGTCTGCCAGTGCCGATTTGGCCATGCCGCCGAGACGATCATCATCCAAGCTTTCGAGAAGATCGGCCAGCAAGCGCGAGGCGCCCTCGCGCAAGCGGCCAGACCCTCCGCCACTGGGGTTGGCCAGGAAACGCCCCACCGCGCCCGAAATATCTACCCGACGCATCCGCCGTGCAACGACACTGGGCGTCAGGAAGTTATCGCGCAAAAAATTGGCAAGTGTATCGCCAATACGATCTTTATTGCGCGGGATGATCGCCGTGTGTGGAATGGGCAGCCCCAAAGGGTGACGGAATAAAGCAGTCACCGCAAACCAATCGGCCAGCCCACCCACCATTGCAGCTTCTGCAAAGGCTTTGATAAAGCCGATTAGGGGATGCACCGGACCAATGGCGCGTGCCAGCACATAGACAAGTGCCATGGCCAGCAGCATGCCAGTTGCCAGCCGCTTCATGCCCATAACATCTCCCGCTGGTGCCGGTTTGGCCGGCAACAGCGGGAATGCGAATGGCGTTTTCGGGCGGTCTATTGGGTTACTCCGCAGGCTGCGCGTCATAAGGCCGGCGCAGCACCCGGCGCTTGACGCGTGACCAGAAATTGGCGGGCAACAACCGCGGTGGTGTTGTTGCCATTTCAGCATGGCCGCCAGTTGTTAAGTGATAGCGCAGCCATGGGCCAATTCGGCCTTCAAAGCCAACTGCTAAGCTAAAGCTTGCCGGCACAATCAGCAGCGTCAAGAAGGTGGAGACAATCAAGCCGCCAATCACAGTCACGCCCATGGGCTGAGCAAAGGCGCCATCGCCCGTCAGCGCCAGCGCGGTCGGCACCATGCCCGCCACCATTGCAACGGTGGTCATCACAATGGGCTGCGCACGCTTGTGACCAGCATCCATAATCGCCTCAAATTTCGGTACGCCTTTGTCAATTTCTTCCAGTGCGAAATCAACGAGCAGAATCGAGTTTTTGGCAACAATGCCAAACAGCATCAGCACGCCAATCAGCACGGGCATCGAGATTGCAAAGCCGGCAAGCTTCAGCGCGATAAAGCCGCCCAGCGGGGCCAGCAGCAGCGATCCCATATTGACCAGTGGCGGTACAAAGCGGTGGTAGAGAAGCACCAACACGGCAAAGACCGATGCAATCCCCGTGAGCCAGGCAATAATGAAATTGGTCACCAGTTCTTGCTGCCAGCGCGCATCCCCCAAAGTCAGGCGGCTGACGCCCTGCGGCAGAGCCTTCATCGATGGCAAGGCATTGATTGCGGCCATGGCTTGGCTGTTGACATAGGGCTTGCCGGATTTCGGATCGACCGCATAGTCAGCCCCAATTGAAATGCGCCGGCTTTGGTTGGCGCGCTGAATGGTCGTTGGCCCAGCCCCAAAGCTGATATCGGCAACGGTCTTCAACGGCACGGAACCGCCCGTGGTCGTCGGCACGGGCAAATTCTCCAGCGTCGACAAGGTGCGCCGTGATGTTTCTGACAACGAAACGCGGATCGGCACCTGACGATCTGATAGCGAGAATTTGGCGCTGTTCTGATCAATATCACCAATCGTCGCAATGCGAATGGTTTGCGACAGTGCAGCTGTGGTAACGCCCAAGCTGGCAGCCAAATCAGCACGCGGTTTGATGGTGATTTCAGGACGCAACAAATCGCCGCCAATGCGCGGGGCGACCAATTCTTTTAGGCCGCGCATTTCCTCTGTCACTTTTTGCGCCGTCTTCATCAGCAGCACCGGGTCGCTGCCGCCCAAGGTGATGGTAATATCGCGCCCCGAAAAGCCCCCGGTTTGCGATTGGAACGTCACGCGCGCGTCGGCAATTTCTGCAAAACGCTTGGTCCAAGCCTTTTGAAATTCGTCAGATGTGACTTTGCGGTGCGGCGAGAGGCGAAGGTAAACGCTTGCCTTGCCAGGGTTGATATCCGCAAAGGCGGCCATCACTTCGGGCGCGTCGCGCTTCAATTCATCCTGAATGCGCAACACAACATTTTCTGTTTGCTTCAGCGTTGTGCCGGGCACCATTTCGACACGCACTTGCGCGTAATCTACGTCCATGGTTGGCTGGAATTGGAAGGGCAACAGCCACATCACGAACAGCGTCGCAACAAGTGCCGCGCCGCCGCCCGCCACCACCCAGCGGCGGTTGTTCAGCGTCCAACGCAGAATGTTCATATAGCGGTCCATCAGCGGACCTTCGCCGTGCTTTTCTTCGCCATGCGACTTCAAGAAATAGGCTGCAATCATCGGCGTTATCATCCGCGCCACGGCCAAGCTTAGCAGCACGGCTGACACAACGGTGAACCCGAAATTCTTGAAGAACTGGCCTGATACACCCGGCATCAAACCAACCGGGAGGAAGACGGCCACAATTGAGAATGTCGTGGCAACCACCGCCAAGCCAATTTCGTCCGCTGCATCAATCGAGGCCTGATAGGCAGATTTGCCCATGCGCATGTGACGCACGATATTTTCAATTTCCACAATCGCGTCGTCAACGAGAACGCCTGCCACAAGGCTTAAGGCAAGCATCGAGATTTGGTTGAGGCTAAAGCCAAACCATTCCATGAACCAAAATGTCGGGATGGCCGACAGCGGGATGGCAATGGCCGAAATGATTGTCGCACGTCGATCACGCAGGAACAGCCACACAACCAGAACCGCCAAAATCGCGCCTTCGATCATCGACGAGAGCGAGGATTTATACTGCGCCTTGGTGTAATCGACTGTGGTGAACAGCTCGGTGAATTTGATCTTGGGATTTTCTTTCTGGATTTTCTCCAGCTCTTTCCAAACGCCTTCATGCACCTTCACGTCGGATGCGCCCTTGGCGCGCTGGATAGAGAAGCTCAGCACTTGGCGGCCATTCATCGTCGAAAGGCTGCGCTGTTCCCCATATAGATCGCGCACATCGGCAATGTCAGACAATTTGACAAAACGGCCGCCGCCAATCGCAATATTGGTGTCGCCCAACTGGTGCGCATCGCGCGCATTGCCCAGCACGCGGACGGATTGTTCGGCCCCTGCAATTTCTGTGCGGCCGCCAGCGGCGTTCACATTGGTCTGGCGCAACTGGCTGTTTACTTGAACCGCTGTCACGCCCAACGCCTGCAATTTTGTGGGGTCAAGAATAACCCGGATTTCGCGGCTCACCCCGCCCGAGCGGGTGACTGCGGCGGCGCCCGGAATGCCCTGGAGCCGCTTGACGACGACATCATCCACATACCAGCTCAATTGCTCCAGCGACATATCAACGGCTTCGGCAGAGATGTACGCAATTGGCTCGCCAGCCAGATCAATACGGTTGACCTGTGGTTCCAAAATACCATCGGGCAAGGTGCTGCGCACTTTGGTCAGCGCGTCGCGAATATCATTTACCGCGCGATCAATATTGGTCCCCAGCTGAAACTGAACGAAGGTCATGGAAGACCCTTCGCGCACCGTGGAATTGATTTCGTCCACGCCGTTGATGGACCGCAGAGACGCTTCCACAATTTGCGTCACCTGCTTTTCAAGCTCGGTCGGTGCCGCACCCGGCTGCACAATCACAACTTGGGCTGCCGGAAATTCAATGTCCGGATTATTGTTCACATCCATCCGGCTGAAGCTGATGATGCCAGCCAGCAGAAGTGCGACAAACAGAACGATGGGCGGCACCGGGTTGCGGATGCACCACGCCGAAATATTCCGGAAATTCATGGCATTCGCCTCAGTTCGTTTTTGGGGAGACGGGGATGACCGTTTCGCCTTCGTTGAGGAAGGCGCCTGCCGTCAGGACAACACGTTCTGCGCCCGTCAAGCCAGCGAGGATGATGATGCCCGCGTCCGAAACTTCACCCACTTTGACATCGCGGCGAATAACTTTGTTCTTCTCGCCAATGATATAGACGTAATTGCCTTTTTCATCGCTCTGGACTGCAGATTCAGGCAGCAGTGGTGCCTTGGCAACACCCGCGCTGATCATGGCGCTGGCAAATCCGCCGGGGCGGATGGCCGTGTTGTAGGGCAGGGCAATGCGCACCATGCCCTGACGCGTGCTTGGGTCAATCACAGGCGGCATCTGCCATACGCGGCCGGCAAAGCTGATGGTCGTGCCAACGGGCGTAATCTTCGCTGTGCGGCCCACGGCAAGTTTGGCAAGATCGGCTTCTGCCAATTGCGCGCGCATTTCCATTTCGCCGTCCTTCGCAATGCGGAACAGCACGCCTGTGCCGCCGCTGACGACTTGGCCTGGTTCAACATTGCGTGTCAGCAACAGGCCTGAGGAGGGGGCACGAATATCCAACCGGCCCAATCGTGCGCGGCTTTCGCCCAATTGCGCGCGCGCAACATTCAACTGGGCAGCTGCGGCATCGCGCTGCGCGGTTTTGCGATCAATATCAGCCTTGGAAATAAACCCGCGTTCTGCCAGTGCCTTGGCACGATCTAACTCATTCTGGGCAAGGCGCGCATTTGCGTCAGTTACCCGGATTTGCGCTTCAAGCGCGGCGGCTTGCTGGGTTTGAACTTGGCGATCGACAATCGCCAGCACTTGGCCCTGACGCACCCAGCTGCCAGCATCGACAAGAACCTGGCGCACCATGCCGCCTTCGCCAACAACACCGACGGGCATGTCGCGACGTGCAGCAAGCGAGCCTGTCGCACTGACCATGCTTTCCACCTCTTTCGCGCCGGGGACGATCACGGTGACGCGCGGTGCCTGACGCCGGGCATCCCCTGCGTCTGCCGGCTTACCGCTGCCGCCCAAAAAGCGCGCGCCCAATACCGCGATCAACAAGACGGCAATTGCGGCACCGATCAGGATCTTGCGGCGGCGGTTTTTGGCCGCCATTTCATAATCGTCCGATGACAACAAGTCATCGGGATGACGCGTGAAATTCGTCTCGACGTTCATTCTATTCGCTTTCGGCCAGACTCGGCGGGAGGTATCGGGTTAAGGTGTATTATCCGAATAAGTCACTCAGCACAAGTTTGTTGCAACGCGCCCCATGGACGCCATTTGGCGTATGTGGGGGATCGCAGCCCTTTTCGCAAGCAACATAGCAGGTAAACCTAACCTTTTTAGGGGTGGTTGGCACCAGTCCGGAGCAGGCGGCTGGCATTCTGCCACGCAGCAATGATGTTCAGCATCGTGAAAGCGTGATTATGCTGCACAAGGGGTGCTTTTTTGAGGAGCAGTGACCATGCCAAAAAAACGACGGGCCGTATTTTTTAGCGGCATGCGCCAAGGCGCGTTGGCCTTAACACTCACCAGTCTTTCCACATTCGCCTCTGCACAAATTTTGCCCTCGCCCGGCGCTGCAGATGGAACCCGGCTGGAGCTGCAAGCGCGGGGCGTTGTGCGCGTGGCCCCCGATCGCGCCGTGATTTCAGCTGGCGTTTTAACGCAAGCGGCTGTGGCTAACGAGGCTATGCGCGCCAATGCCGATCAGATGGGGCGTATCCGTAAGGCATTACAAATTGCGGGGGTTGCCGAAAAAGATGTGCAGACCGAAACTGTTTCTTTGACCCCGCAATATCGTTACGCCGCGAATGAAGCGCCAGTAATTACGGGCTATCAGGCCAGCAATATGCTGCGCATTTCGCTAACCGATATTGCGCGCGCGGGTGGTGTGATTGATGCCTTGGTCAAACAGGGCGCGAATGACGTTAATGGCCCCAGTTTTATCATTTCGGCGCGCGAGCCTGCCGAAAATCAGGCGCGGCAAGAGGCGCTGCGATTGATCCAAGCCCACGCAGCTTTATACGCCAAAACCATGGGGCTGCAGGTGCGACGGGTGGTCTCGTTGTCGGAATCGGTTGAGAACGCTGTGATGCCCATGCCCGTTGCCAGCATGCGGGTCCTTTCAGCTGATGGCGCTTCGGCCAAAACCAGCCTGTCGGGGGGAGAGCAAGAGGTGGCCGTCACCTTGTCAGCTGTGGTGGATTTGGGCCCGCGGCCTTAAGATGTGCGGGACAGGCGTATAAAGCCTGCAAGTCCTACGCAGATGAGCGCGCCTGCCAAAGTGCCGCCCCATATTGCCCAATTTAGCGGGGCATAAACTGTGCCGCCTTGGGCCATCAGCGCGCCAATAAAGCCGCCAACGGCACCCGCCACGCTATTGCGCACAGCCACGACGGGCGTGAAGTGTCGATCAACCGCAGTCATGGCCCAGCCCAACAGCGCGCCGACCAGCAGGATGAGTTGCAAATTGGTCATGAAAGCGGCTTACTGCTTTGGCAGTGCCGTAGCAATGCGCAAAGCGCCGCGCGGTTAAAAGCGATGTTGGCGTTGATAAAGTGATTTATAATGCTGGATGCGTGTGACGCGCAGCCCGGGCATGCCAGATCGGTCAATTGCATGCTGCCAGCCCACAAATTCTTCCGTCGTAAGGCTATAGCGGTCGCAAACTTCGTCGACTGTTAACAGCCCGCCTTTGACGGCTGCGACAACTTCCGCCTTACGCCGGACCACCCATCTTTTGGTCGACGCAGGTGGGAGCGTGTCCAGCGTCAGCGGCTCCCCAAGCGGGCCAATGACCTGTGCTGGACGGATCTTTTGGTTTTCAATCATCAAGACCTCAAATCGAATGCGCGTTTGTGGTGCGGAGCGACCTTATAACGTGCATCCCTTGAAACTTCGCTAAATGGCCAAGGTTAACGAAGCGCTTTTTTGGGCGCGCGTTCATTCAAGATTTTCCGAGCCAGGCCATTGAAACTTTGTGAATTTTCCTCAGCGGACGAAAATCGATCTGCGCTTTTTGTGTC
>JAGWVG010000309.1 GCA_018970965.1 Alphaproteobacteria bacterium
GCCGATCCTGTGACGACCAGCAGCGCCAAACCCAAAAAGGAACGGCCCCGCCTGAGCGACGATCAGATCGCTTTTGCCGAAAGTCTGGTCATCCATAAGGACAAAGCGGCCTTGGTGCTCAACAAGCCGCCGGGATTGGCAACGCAAGGCGGCACGCGCACAACCGAGCATGTCGATGCGCTGTTGGATGGCTTGTGGTTTGAGCATGATCAGCGGCCCAAGCTGGTCCATAGGCTTGATAAAGATACATCGGGCGTGCTGTTGGTTGCGCGCACGGCCCGGGCTGCAGCGGCGTTTTCCAAAAGCTTTTCTGGGCGCACGGCGCGCAAAATTTATTGGGCGATTATTGTCGGCGTGCCTTCGATTGAAGATGGCATGATTGAGCTGCCTCTGGCCAAACAACCCGGCACGGGCGGCGAGAAAATGCATGTCGATGAAGAAAATGGCGCACCCTCGCGCACGCGCTATCGTGTAATTGACCGCGCGGGGAATAACGCCGCTTGGGTGGAATTGCAGCCGCTTACTGGGCGCACGCACCAGCTGCGTGTGCATATGGCGGCAATTGGCCATCCCATTGTGGGAGATGGCAAATATGGTGGGCGTGATGCGTTTCTAACAGGCACAATCAGCCGTAAAATGCACCTTCATGCCCGCCGCCTGCGTGTCGACCATCCCGATGGCGGGCAGGTTGATGTGCGTGCCGATTTGCCCCCGCATTTTCTGGAAAGCCTGAAGGATTTGGGGTTCCATCTGTCGGATGGCGACGCGTTGCCATTGGATGAAATTAAATATTCGGAAACCCCCGAAGGCAAAAAGCGCGCGCTGGCGCAAAAGGCCAAGGCCGCCCGCAAAGAGCGCAAGGGGGAACGTCGCGGCCGCGGCGCTGCGCGATCCACTGCGCCTGCCAAGCCCGCGCGAAAGCGCCGCTAATCGCCGCCATGAACAAGCTGGCGGTGTTTGATTGCGATGGCACGCTGGTCGACAGCCAGCATAATATCGTGTTGTGCATGAATGCCGCTTTTGATCGGGCGGGCCTTGCGCCGCCGCCGCGGGCGGCGACCAAAGCCATTGTTGGGCTCAGCCTTATTCCTGCGATGCAAGCCTTGGTGCCCGATGCCCCGCATGACCTGCATGTGCAATTGGCAGAAGATTATAAAAGCGCCTTTCAGCGGATGCGCGGTCAGGGCCTCGTCGAAGAGCCCTTATTTGAAGGCATTGCCGAAGCGCTCGACGCATTGGAGGCTGAGGGTTGGCTGTTGGGCGTGGCGACAGGCAAATCTGATCGCGGGCTAGATTTGTGCCTGCGCCATCATGGCTTGCGCGATCATTTTGTCACGCTGCAAACCGCTGATCGGCACCCGTCCAAACCGCACCCATCGATGATTGATCTGGCGATGGCTGAGGCGGGCGCTGCGCCTGAGACAACAGTGATGATTGGCGATACCAGCTTTGATATGGCAATGGGTGTCGCAGCGGGCGCACGATCTTTAGGGGTCAGCTGGGGCTATCATCCAGTCGAAGAATTATGGGCGGCAGGCGCCTATCATGTGGCTGATCACCCAGACCATCTTTTGGAGGCAATGCCATGAACCCGTCTGATGAACGCGCCGCGAGGCGCTTTGCGGTGATGAATTTGGCACGCTTTGCTTCGGTTTTTCTGGTGTTCATTGGCATTGGCAATATCGCGGGCAAAATCATGCCCGAGGCGATGCCCTATCTTGGCTATGCGCTGTTCTTTGCCGGCATTGGTGGCTTTTACACTCTGCCCATCGCTTTAAAGCGTCGCTGGCGCACGGAGGATGAATGAAGCGCTTTTATAAGGCGGTGACGACCAGTGATGAGGGGGGCGTTCTTTTGGATGGCCGCCCGGTGCGCACCCCTGCCCGCGCACCCTTGCTGCTTCCCAACGCCAAATTGGCCGAGGCCGTTGCCGCTGAATGGTCGGCGCAAGGGGAAGAGATTCGCCCGCAAGATATGCCGCTAACAGGTCTTGCCAATGCCGCGCTGGATCGCGTCGCGCCTGAGCATGCAGCCTTTGCTGCAGGCCTTGCGCACTATGGCGAGACGGAATTGCTCTGCTACCGCGCAGAGAGCCCGCCTGAACTTGTGGGGCGCCAGGCGGAGCGCTGGGAT